>DAISIS010000391.1:0-5476 GCA_036821925.1 Pirellulaceae bacterium | reverse complement strand
TATGACGTGGCCCGGCGGGTGAAGAACCTGCTGGGGGCAGCGCAGCTGGCGGCCGCCGCGCGGCTGGCCCGGGAGGAAGAGACGCTGCGGCAGGATCGGCGGGGAGCGGAAGCCGACGCCGTGCGCGAGCAGCGGCGGACGGCCCTGCAACAGGCCGAAGAAGCGCTGCAGGACGCGCTGCAGCTCGACACCAGGCTGGCCGATTACTGGGACGCCCGAGTGGCGGCCACCCCATCGCTCGAGCCGGTGCGTCCGCCGCGGCTGGCCGAAATCTACCACAATCAGGCGCTGCTGTTCCGCTGGCGCGGCGAGGACGAACTGGCGCGCGAGGCGCGCGACAACGCGCTGCAGCTCAACCCTAACCTGCAGATGAATGGCGATGAAGTGCGTCCAGCGCGGGCGGCACGCCTCCCCCTGGTCGACGCGTGGACCTGGCGCGAAAGCTACTTCGGCTCCAAGCTCGTCAGCCGTGATAATCAGGTGCGGCTGGTGGTGCTGCAGCTGTCCAATGAGTTCATGGCCGTCGATAACATGCAGGTGCTCGAGACGATCGAGGCCGAACTGCAACCGGTCCGCGCCGCGCTGCCGCAGACCACGCGTCCGGGGCTGGCCGTCATCCAGTCCGGTTCTGCCGCCGTCGGCGCCGACCTGCTGCGGTCGGCCGCGGCCAGCATCCGCGACACCGAGACCGTCACCATCGTGCTGGTGGTCCTGTTCCTGGCACTGGTCTACCGGTCGCCACTCCTGGTGGCTGTCCCGCTCGTGACCATCGTCACGTCGCTGCTGGTGTCGACGGGCCTCGTGGCGCTGCTCACACAACTGTCCGCGATGCCCGGTTTCAGCTGGTGGACGCTCAAGGTGTTCTCCACGACGAAAATCTTCATCGTGGTGATCCTGTTCGGTGCGGGCACCGACTTCTGCCTGTTTCTGATTGCCCGCTACAAGGAAGAGCTCCGTTACGGACGGGACCACTCCGCGGCCGTCTCGCGCGCTGTGATCCACGTTGGCGATGCCTTGGTGGCCAGCGCACTGACGACCATTCTCGGTCTGGGCATGATGATCTTCGCCGACTTCGGCAAGTTCCGCTACAGCGGACCCGTCATCGGGCTCTGCCTGGCCATCACGCTGCTCACGTGCCTGACACTCACCCCGGCCCTGATCCGCATCGTGGGCCCGCAACTGTTCTGGCCGTTCCGGGTCGATCCCGCCCGGGTCGGCCGAGCGGCGGCCGGCCGCGAGGCGGCGTCGCGCGCCCCGTCGGGAGTGTCGGCAGCCGTCTGGCATTTCTGGCACTTCACTGCGCGCGTGATCACCCGGCGTCCGGGACAGGTGCTGGTCGTCTCCTTTCTGGCCCTGGCGCCGCTGGCCGGGTATGGCGCCTGGCGCGGACACGAGGTGACCTACGATTTCCTGAGCGGACTGCCGCGCGGTTGTCCGAGCCGCACAGGCGCGGAGATCCTGCGGGGTCATTTCCCCGTGGGGGAAAGCGGCCCTGTCACGGTGCTGGTCCGCCGCGAGAACGCCCAGTTCGAGACGCCGGAGGGTCGCGCTCAGATTCGCCAGCTGTCGGACGATCTGCACCTGCCGGGCGTCCTGACCGTACGCTCGGCCGAAGATCCGCTGGGGGACTATGCTCCCGGGGAGAAACCGGGGCTGTTGAGCGACCGCGGTCGTACGCTGCGCGTCTTGCGCGCGCACCCGCGGACCAAATCGATCTTCGTGGCGCAGACCCAGGAACTGGCTGGCAATGTGGCGAGGTTCGAGTTGATTCTCACACACGATCCGTTCTCGCTGCCCGCCATTCACGTGGTCGATCAGGTGCAGGAGGCCCTGCAGACGTTGACCCAGACCCCCGGTTCGTTCTGGCACGGTGCACAGTTCGCGCTGACGGGGACCACCGCGGCCATCCGCGACTTGCGCCAGGTGACGCAGCAGGACAATGTGCGGATTCAGGTCCTGGTGGTGCTCGCAGTGTTGGCCGTGCTGCTGGTGATCCTGCGGCGCCCCGCCGTGTGCCTCTACCTGATGCTGACCGTGCTGTTCAGCTACTACGTGACGATGGGCATCACCGCCCTGGTGTTTCACTACGCCTACGGCGACGCCTACCAGGGCCTGGACTGGAAAGTCCCCTTGTTCCTGTTCGTGATCCTGGTGGCCGTGGGCCAGGACTACAATGTGTACCTGACAACCCGTGTTTTCGAGGAGCAGGCGCGGATCGGTCCGTTCGCGGGACTGCGGCGGGCGGCCGTGAAGACGGGGGGGATCATCACCAGTTGCGGTGTGATCATGGCCGCCACGTTCCTGTCGATGACCAGTGCCGCGTGGCCGGGCCTGCTCCCCGCTCCGTGGGCGCGGTGGTGGAGTTCGTCGGTCGGACCGGTGCACAGCATTCTGGAGATGGGTTTCGCACTGGCTCTGGGCGTGCTGCTGGACACGCTGGTCGTGCGCCCGATTCTCGTCCCCGCCTTCCTCGCGCTGCTGTGCCGCTGGCGATCACGGCCCCGCCAGGTGCTCAGGAAATAGCCGCCGGGTGCCTGCAGATCAGGCAATCCGGGTGCAGACGGCAACCGCCACGATGGCCTGCAGGATCGCGTAACCATCTGCCGAACAATAACTTGCGGGATTCCTGCGTCCCGGGACTCCGATTGGCGCTCGGATTGCTTACCAGCCGAGTGACGCCGGAGCAACAGTACAGCATCTCCGCTGGATGTTCGGTCACGGCTTGGATGGGGAACGGTGTCTGGTTGTTCGCGAAAGGGGAGACGAAGTGACTCCAAAAGAAGTGTTGGCTTTGTGTCGGGAGAAAGACGTCAAGGCGGTCGATCTGCGATTCATGGATTTTCCGGGGTTGTGGCAGCATTTCACGATCCCGGTGACCAAGCTGGACGAAGACGTCTTTGAGGACGGACTGGGATTTGACGGCTCGAGCATCCGTGGCTGGCAGGGGATTCACGAGAGCGACATGCTGGTGGTGCCGCAGCCGGAGACCGCGTTTCTCGATCCGTTCACGCAGCTCCCGACGCTGGTGATGATCTGCAACATCCAGGACCCGATTACGCGTGAGGACTATTCGCGCGACCCGCGGAACGTGGCCCGCAAGGCGGTCAACCATCTCAAGAGCACCGGGATCGCGGACACCGCGTATCTCGGCCCGGAGGCGGAGTTCTTCATCTTCGACGACATCCGATTTGACCAGAACGCACACGAGTCCTACTACCACATCGACAGCATCGAGGGGCAGTGGAACCGGGGGCGGGTGGAGAACCCCAACCTGGGCTACAAACTGCGTTACAAGGAAGGCTACTTCCCCGTACCGCCAGCCGACCAGTTGATGGACATCCGCAACGAGATGATGCAGACGATGATCGAGTGCGGACTGGATGTGGAGGCGCAGCACCACGAGGTGGGAACGGCCGGCCAGTCGGAGATCGACCTGCGGTTCGACAGCCTGGTGCAGATCGCTGACAAGCTGTTGATGTACAAGTACATCATCAAGAACGTGGCGGCCCGCCACAAGAAGTCCGTGACCTTCATGCCGAAGCCGATCTTCAGTGACAACGGCTCGGGCATGCACACGCACGTCTCGCTGTGGAAGGATGGCGAACCGTTGTTTGCCGGCAGTGCGTATGCCGGGCTAAGCGACATGGCGATGCACGCCATCGGCGGGTTGCTCGCCCACGCGTCGGCAATCCTCGCCTTTACCAACCCCACGACGAACAGTTACAAGCGGCTGGTGCCCGGCTACGAAGCGCCGGTGAACCTGGCCTATTCGCAGCGGAATCGTTCGGCATCGATCCGGATCCCGATGTACAGTCCGAGCCCGAAGGCCAAGCGGCTGGAATTCCGCTGCCCCGATCCGAGCTGCAACCCCTACCTGGCATTCTCGGCGATCCTGATGGCTGTCATTGACGGGATTCAGAACAAGATCCACCCCGGTGAACCGCTGGACAAGGACATCTATGACCTGCCGCCCGAGGAGGCCGCGCTGGTCTCGAAGACGCCGGCATCGCTCGAAGCCGCGCTCGAGGCGCTGCGGAGCGATCACGAGTTCCTGCTCAAGGGGGACGTGTTCACCTCAGACGTGATCTCGACCTGGATCGACTACAAGATGAAGAACGAAGTAGATGCCATGCGGCTGCGCCCGCATCCGTACGAGTTCTGCCTGTACTACGACATCTGAACCGGAGCGCGGGGGGCGTGATGCCCCCGGTGATTCTCACTCACCCGCGCCGGGGTTTCCAGTCCCCGCAGGACGCTGCCCGCGTCCTGCGGGTTCTGTTTCCTGCAGCACAGCCACGATGCGTGGGGCGGTCACGGGCGTGATCAGCCCGCGGTCGGTGATCAGCGCACGGATCAACTGTGCGGGGGTCACGTCGAACGCCGGGTTGTACACCTGCACACCGGCAGGTGCCGTCACCCGGCCGAACCCGTGCGTGACTTCCCGCGGATCGCGTTGTTCGATGGGGATCGCAGCGCCGCAGTCGAGCGTCAGGTCGAACGTGGAGCGCGGGGCGGCGATGTAGAACGGAATCTGGTGGGCGTGCGCCAGGACAGCCAGGGCGTAGGTGCCGATCTTGTTAGCGGCGTCGCCGTTGGCGGCGATGCGATCCGCGCCGGTGATCACCGCCTGCACCCGCCCCTCGCGCATGACCTGCGCGGCCATGGAATCACAGATGAGCGTGGTGTCGATGCCGCGTTCGACGAGTTCCCAGGCGGTGAGCCGGGCTCCCTGGAGCAGCGGGCGGGTTTCGTCCGCGAACACGTGGAGCCGCAGGCCGGCTTCGTGCGCTGTATAGATGACCGCCAGGGCAGTCCCATACTCCGACGCCGCCAGCGCGCCGGCATTGCAGTGGGTCAGGATACCCATACCATCGCGCAGCAGCGCGGCACCGTGGCGCCCGATCGCTCGGCAGGTGGCCCGGTCCTCGTCGTGAATCGCGTGCGCCTCGGCCAGCAGCGCGGCGAGAATCCCGGGCGGCTCCAGCACCCCTCGCAGCTGCCGCGCCCGGTGCCCCATCCGCTCCAGGGCCCAGCCCAGGTTAACGGCGGTTGGACGGCTGGCTGCGAGCTGCTGACGCGTCTCCTCCAGCGCGGCGAACAATGCGTCGGCGCCCGCCGCCGCGGCCGGCTGCAGACCCAGCACGAGGCCGTAGGCGGCGGCGATACCGATGGCCGGCGCCCCCCGCACGCGCAGCGCGCAAATCGCCTCCACCACCTCACTCACATCCCGGCAGGTGACCTCGCGCAGCTCCCCCGGCAGGCAGGTCTGATCGAGCAGCACCAGCTGGCCCGCGGGTCCGCCGACCCACCGCAGCGTCTCCCACCTACTCGGCATCTTCGCAGATGATCTCCTGCAGTCGCGCATCCTTGGTGGCGATCTGCTGCTCCAGCCCTCGCTTGAACTCGGCGAACTTCTCCGCCAGCGCGTCGTCCGCCACCGCCAGGATCTGTACGGCCGGCAGCCCCGCGTTGCGCG
>DAISIS010000390.1:0-5487 GCA_036821925.1 Pirellulaceae bacterium | reverse complement strand
GACCGGATGCAGGCGTTCCTGTGGCGCCATCTGGTGCCTGCGGCGGACCTGCAGGCCGTGGTCTTCGATCCCACCAATCAACTTCCGCCCACCCGCATCCCGCCCCCCGTGACGGACGCTCAGGTGGCCGCCGCCGCGGCCGAGCGAGCGGGGGAGCCGCCCCGGTTCACGGAGCGGCAGGTGGCCGGACGCCTGCGACAACTGCGGACGCTCTACGAAGAGTGGCTGCTGACCGACGATTTCTACAACCGCAAGGTAGCCGAATGCCAGGCCGGCCGATGACTGCCTCCCGCGCGGGGCCGGCGCGCCGCCCCGCGGGTCGGTCGAGCAGCCCGGCCCCCGCGTGTGAGTAGGACGCGCACAATCCGCGTCAGTGGTGGCTTACACCCATCACTCCGATATAACTCCGCGGGCGGCCGGAACTGCCCAGTTCCCAGCCCCGTTCCTGGCTTGGTATGCAGTGCCAGTGCGTGTGAAGCCAGCTGTGTTTCTTGGCCCCCTGTCGAACGCGGGCTGCCGCCTCGCGCCGCACGTCGCAAGACGTGGGATGCGGTAAGGCGAGCCCGCCTGACGAGCCCATCCGAGAATGTGAGCTGCGACAGTCACGATTGCAGACGCACGCCGCCGCCGGAACTCATCACCATTCCCAATGATGACGCACGTGATTGCAACCCTGAGAATCACAATGACCGCGGGCCTCGGTCTGCGTCGGTGTGTCGGACCAACGTGGGTTGAGAACAGCCAGTTGCAGCGTGGCGTGGCTCCTCAGAGATGCACTCGCGTTGTGCAACTTCCGCCAAGCACCAGATGTGGGCCATCGGGGCGCACTCGAGCTGGAAGGCGCCGAGGACGTTGTCGCGCCGTCAATCCAACGACGGCAATCAGCCGCCCTCACCGGGCGGGAGCTGCAACAGGGGGATGTGACCTTACCAGCCGCAGTGGGCGCATTGCCGCTTATTGCTTCGGGGAGTGACGGACGCTCGCTCGTGGGCGTGGCAACAGGTCCCGAAAAACGGTCCATTTTCAACGCATTCCAACAACTGCGGCCACTTCGACGAGTTGTTGACGCAGCCGCACGCCGCTCCCTGCGCCCGCTCAGGGCCCTTCCCGGTGCTGGCCTGGTGGCTCTGCTTGCGGGCTTCTACCCTCTTCTCTGTGGACAGCAAACGCCAATGGTTCGACGCACACCGGGCCGACTGCATCCGGCGTGCCGGCGAGTCGTGGCAGGATCTGGTGCTGCGCGTTGTGTACCAGGACAATTTGGGAATCGAGGTGCCGCGCGATGGCGTCGTCGTCTGCCGGGAGCAGAACCTGCTGATCGTCGACTGGCAGTCTTGGTGCCCCGTGCTGATGTATTGTGCTCACAACGGGCAGCCGACAGTTCCGGTGTGCAGTGTGCTCTATCACATGCAGTTTCAGTATCTCTTGTCCTTGGTGTTGCCCGGGTCTTTCTTCACGCGCGACTACTCGAGGATCCGGCCAGGCACTCCCTGCTGCCGCGAGGTCATCTTCTACCAGAACCACGCGTAGATGCCGGCGAAGATGGCGGCCAGGGCGAGCCACCAAACGCTGACGCGGGCGTACCAGCGAACGCTTGGACCCGCACGGACGAGCGACTGGTCCCACAGGCCCGGGCTGGGCCGCGCTCGGCGCACGAGCGGCCAGCCAACCAGCCCGACCATGGCGATGGCGACGAGCAGGGCGGTGACGGTCGGACTCCACCAGGCCATGCCGAGAATCGGAACGCACGCCGCCAGGGAAAACCCCCAGCCAACCACCGGAGACCACCGGTCGCGAAGCAGTCCCATGATTGCCCAACAGATCAGACTGATCGCGCCAGCCAGCACCATGGGGTTCTCCAGATTGGCTGGCAGGAAATGGATTCCGACGTCCGCCAAGACCATGCGGGTCAGCGTCAAGGGCACAGTCAACACGGCCAGCCACAGGCAGGCCAGCGCGCCACGCGCACGCGCGCCTTCCCACAACGCAGCACACAAAAACACGACGATGACCGGCGCGGCCATCGGAGCCCAAAGGTCTTGAGCGTAACGGAAAATGCTCTCCCAACGCATGACCACGGGCGCCATCGCCGCTCCAATGACCAGGGCGATCGCTCCCGACCACCGACCGATACGAACCAGTCGATCCTCCGTCCACGTGTGTCCCCGCCATCGTTGGACGATATCGAGCGTGACGATTGTCGACGTCGAGTTCACCAATCCGGAGATGCTGGACATGATGGCACCCACGATGGCGGCCGCGACGAACCCGCGCAGGCCGGTTGGCACGATGGCCGCAACGACCGCAGGATACGCCGCGTTGAAGTCGCTCAGGTGGGGGTTCATCACACGGTAGATCATGCCGGGAAAACAAGTGGCCAGGGGCAACAACACCTGCAATCCGCCCGCCAGCAGCACGCCCATCTTCGCATGCCACTCGTCACGCGCCGCCAGACACCTCTGATTGATGTACTGATTCGTGCCGTAGTACCAGACGTTGGTGGACAGGGCCAGAGTGAGGAAGGCCGTCCAGGGCAACTCGGGATGATCGGCCGTGGTCATCAAGTGCGCCTGCTGCGTGTTGGGGTCTCCCAGCACCGCCGCGACGTCCCAGCCGATCTGAGTCATGCCCGCGAAGAAGACGTACAGGCCGCCGCCGAGCAACAGAAGGCATTGGAACGAACTCGTCCACGCCACGGCTGACAGCCCGCCGTAGACCGTGTACAGGCCGGTGATCGCCGCCAGGATCCATACGGCGGCCAGCCGGTCGATGTCCCACATGGCCTCGAGCGCGAATCCGCCCGTGTAGAAGACGAGCGCGAAATTCACAAACACGTAGCTCGCCACGGACAGCCAGGCGTACAGCGTGCGCACCGATGGGCCGAATCGCTGCTCCAGGTACTCCGGCATCGTCGTGATCCGATGCCGCATATACAGCGGTACGAAGATCCACAGCAGAATTGAGAGCGCCGGGAAGACAAGCCACTCCCAATTGGCCACGGGCATTCCTAACTTGTAGGCATAACCCATTTCCCCCACGAACTGCTCGGAACTGACGCCCGCGGCCACAATCGAGAGGCCAATCGTGTACCAGGACAACTGATTGTTGCCGCGAAAGTACCCACCCACCGATAGCTGCCGGCCCCGTCCCGATGCGAAGCCGATCGCCACGATGACGACGAAGTAGCCGATGAAGACAATCAGATCCACGGACGCATACATGGTACATCAGAACGTAATGGTCAGACCGCCGTCGACCGTGATCACCTGGCCGGTAACATACGAGGCATCGGGGCCAGCCAGGAAGGCGGCGACGCCGGCAATTTCCTCCGGTCGCCCAGCGCGTCGCAGCGGCAGGTGATGGCCTTCCACGTAGTTGTTGCGAAACCAGTCGCCGTCCAGCTCGTTCGTGCCGTCGGGCAACACGCTCATCGCGGTGCGCACGAATCCGGGCGCGATGGCGTTGACCAGGATGCCGCGCGGGGCCAGTTCGAGCGCCAGACTCGCGGCCACTTCGTGCAACAGTGCCGCGCGGCGCGCGTTGAGACACACGTCGTAGCCATCGGCGGCAAACCGCGCCGCCGTGGCGCGGCCAATGCCTGAGGAAGCGCCCGTGATGATGGCCTTGAGGCGTTGCTGCATGCGTCGTATGACCTCCTGTTACGCGCAGGGGCCGGCGTAGATCGATACATCCGTCTCCAGGATTTCGCCCGGCTGCAACCGGCTGCACCGCCCGCGATGCATCGCCTCGTTCACGCTGATCGGCATCGTCGTGCACGGCTCGAGAATCACCGTGTAATGTCCGTCGAAGCCGCCGTAGGACGCGAACAACCACGCGAACGGGAACACGGCTGTGTCGAACGTGTATTCGAATCGCCAGCGCTGCGCCGGCCGTTTCCACGCCAGACGCCCTGCCTCCAGGTCGAACAGGTAGAAGAAATCCACAGTCCCATTGTTCGCCGGCACGCGATGTGCCTGCTGCCCCTCAATCTCGGGCCAGCGAAACGAACTGCACGTCGTAAACCGCGAGTACTGGAGGTCCACCACTTGCGCCTGCCGCGCAGGACAGTCGATCACATCTCCCTCTGCGACGGCCAACGCGGCGTGCAACTTCCACAGGAAGTGCCGCTCTCTGCCGGTTGGATTCATGATGCGGTAGTGCATGTCAATGTGGGGACTGTCGGCCCGCAGTCGCATGCGCCGCTCGTACGTGAGCCCGCACAGCGGCAGTTGGCCGTTCATCACCAGTGCGTCGCCATCGATGCGGCCGGCGAGCTGGCTCGTCCACAGCTCGCCGTGGTCCGGACACACGACGCCGTCGATCGTCTCCGGGAGATCATTGGGTAGGAGTTCATCGATGCCGCCGTAGAAATGCGGATCGTACTCGGTGCCCGGCGGCAGCAGTTCCAGGGGCAGACGCCGGTTCGTCCAGAGGAACGCGTGATCACAATCCCGTTGCCGGATCTGAACCACGCGACCACCCACGGAGGGCGCCACGTCCACCTCCAGCTGCGGCGAACTCAGGCGTACCAATTGCACACCGTCTCGGTCCAGCTGTTCGAGAGTGAGACCTGCGGCCACGTTTACGGCTCCTTCATGGTGGTGAGAGTCTATCGCCGTTCTGGTACCATGTCAACAATTGGAGCATCGGCAAGACAAGGGCCTGAACGCCCTTGCTGTCCGTGCCCCGGTGGTGGCCTGCACCGGGACACGCGCGGACGGGTCGCTTGCCGCGCATGCTGCCGCTGTGCTGTAATAGGCTGGGAGGCATCGTTGCAGAGCGGTGTGCAGCAGTTGGAACCGCTGTCACATGTGCCGGCGTTGGAGGTTGTGTTTCTGTTCCGGACGTGCGCAAAAGACCTGATCCCGCTGAAGGATCTCAGCCCTCTGGCGTCGTTGCCGCGGCGGGAAGACCTGTCCGTGGCAAGACGGCAGTGCGCGATGTGACGCCGCTCGCGAAGATCCCTTCGGTCATTACATTGGATCTGGCGGGCACCGAAGCGAGACAGGTCGCTGCGCTCGCCGCGTGCGGATCACTGCAGATGGTTCACCTTCCGGCGGCGCGGAAAGACACGCCGGAATACCTCCGTCTCGTCGATGCGTGGCCATCGTGGACGTGTAATGGACGTCAAAGGACAGTGTACCGTCCGGAAACTGAACGATGGTTTTGTCTACAGCCCCTGCGGTGTGCTGACGATCTACGACGCCACGTGGTCGAATACTCGTGGTCCCTCCAGCTACGCGAATGTGTATACTTCTACCGGTAGGCAGTTGGACACCGAGACGGGGATGTATTATTTCCGGGCCCTTTGTTGGCAACCCCAACGGCGTCATTGTATCGCGCCTTGCCCGGCCGCCCTACACCGACCGCCGGATGCCTCGGCCGGGGCAGGCGAGCGCCGTGCAACAAAGGGTCGTTAAATCGGACATACCTGCAGCTGGTTCCAAACGTAATTGCAGCCTGGGAACTCCACACTCTCCCTTTACT
>DAISIS010000389.1:0-5493 GCA_036821925.1 Pirellulaceae bacterium | reverse complement strand
GGTCTCTGCCAGCAGCAGGTCGAACAGCGTGCCCGACCCATGCGGATAGAATTCGTAGCCATGATTGTGGTAGTAGAACTTCATGTCGTGCTCGGCCAGCGCCTTGCCCGCCTTGTTGAACACGTCGGCGGCCGCACGGCACTGCTTCTCGTCGAACGGCGCTTCGTGGCCGATCCACGCGCACCCGACATAGAGCAGACCCATCTCCTGCGCCTCGCTGATCACCCCCTGGATGTCGTCACGCAGCCGTTCGTAGGGGAAGTGGCTGCCGATCGGCACCAGGCCGCGCTTGTCCAGCTCCGCCTTGAATTCGGCAATCGACAGTCCGTAGGTCCCGGCCACCTCCACGTACTTGAAGCCCCACTTGGCGACCTGATCAAGCACCGGCACGACCCCTTGGTCCTGGAACTGATCACGCAGGCTGTACAGCTGCAGACCAACAGGACCGTGGAAACTCTTGCTCTCGCCCACGCCGGCACCGCGTGCCGGTATGCGCGCCACCGTTAACAGCATCAACGCGATCAAGCCGATGTAGATGTTCTTGCGCATGGGTCGTTGTCCTCTCGATACGAAGAAGCCGTCAAGGAGCAGGTCGCGTGTTGCAGGGCGTGACTGTCAGCGGGGACCTCGCTCAGGCGACGCGGCAACTGCTTCCCGGTCCGCTCCACCGGAGGGGACCGGCCAAGTCACCAAACAGCCTCAGTTGTAGCGGATTGCCCGGCGGGCCGGAAGGGACTCCCGCCGCAAGTGGCAGGGAAGGGGGGCCGCCCCGCGGCGCGTTGGCCGCGGGTCCGCCAGGCCGATCGGTTCACGGGCCCTTGCCGGTCTCGCGTTCTGCGCCACCCCGTGTGTCCCGACTTCGATGGTGCTCGGCATCGTCCAGTGCTGCGGGCTCGGTCCCGCATCCGTCCGACTCGAGAAACGCCGCCAGCAGCAGCTGTGCCGCCACCTTGTCGAGTCGCTGCCGGCGTTTTTTCTTCGTCAGCTGGGCGTGCTCGAGCAGGTCGTTTGCCTCGCGCGTCGTGAAACGCTCGTCATAGAAGCGGACGGGCCGGCCGGTCACCAGGGTGAGCCAGTCGGCGAACCGGCGGACTTCGCGGGATTTCTCGCTTTCGTGGCCGCTGGTGTGGAGCGGCAGGCCGACCACGAACCCCACGATCTGCTCTTCGCTCACCAGCGTCCGGAAGAACCGGGCATCCCCCTGTTCGCCGCGGCGCGTGTAGTTGGCGTAGGGGCTGGCGAGTGTGCGCTGCGGATCCGAGACGGCCACGCCGATCCGCACGTGGCCGTAGTCGATCCCGGCCAGCCGGCCGGCTGCGGGGAACTCGCTCATGGCGTGTCGTCGTCCGGTTTCAGGGGCTCGTTTGCCAGCGGCCGGCGCACCTCGGGGGCGATGAAATAGCCATGCTGGAGGAACCGCAGAGTGTACTCCTGGACCTGGGCGTCGTCCATGATGAACGTGTGCAGCGCCGGCACGATCACGAAGTCGGCCGCGCCGGGCAGCCGCGTTTCCGCGACCGTCACGACCATGTCGTCGTTGCCATCGAGCAGCGGGTTGCCTCCCTCCGGGTCGTCGTCGCCGCCGGCGATGATGCCGAAGGGGCAGGGGGGGATGGCCAGCCGCTCCTGCACCTGCTCCCACTGCCGGGCAAACTGCTGTCCGCCCGTTCCGTACACCGCACAGAAGAGCGGATCGTAACGGAACCGGCGCGCCAGCGCCGCGCCGTTGTTGGGTGGGGCCAGCATGACGAAACGGTGGATTCGCGGATCGATGCCGCGCCCCTGCGCTGCGACCAGCTGGTCGTGCAGGAAGTGGCGGATGACCAGGTTGCCCATGCTGTGGGCGACGAAGTTGATCTCGGTGACCCCTTCCAGATGGCTGATGACGCGCGCCAGGCTCCGGGCGTCTTCACTCAGCGGAATGCGCGTGCTGGCATACGAGACGCTCAGGACGTCGTAGTCGCTGTGCTGTGCGAGGTATTCCGCCAGCTGCGCCATGGAGGACCGCGTGCGTCCCAGGCCGTGCAGGACGAGCACGACCCGGGGCTTGAGTGGCGTGATGTTCGCACCCGTGCGCAATGCCTGCCACTCCCGGTGGCAATGCTCCCAACTGCCCCACGCGTGCCGCGTGTTGTCCGGGTCCAGCAGTCGATAGTGATCGGACAGCACGTTTCGCTGGATGCGCCAGGAGCCATGGACCAGCTCGTCCGTCCAGAACTGCTTCCCGCCGAGTGTTCTGGCCAGCGGGTTCCAGTTCGTCGCCGGCTCCACGCCGGCCGCGGCTCCTTCCCGCTCGCCGGCGACCAGCCCCCCGCCGCTCCACCCCCACACGCCGAGCAGGAGCAGCAGCAGAGGCCAGACTGACGCGCTGTACCGACTCATCTCAATCACGTCCCTCGGCTCCCCGCGGCGTGGGGGCGTCACCACGTGCCGGCCTCCGCGCCCCGCGTTGCGGGCGTGTGTGCCCTGACCGGTCCCCGAGACCTGTACCTGCGTATGTCTGTAGCAGGTTTCGCCGCGGACCGGAACACCAATTACAGGTACTGGTCCCACCCGGCCTCCTCGATCAGTTTGACAATCTCCCGCACCGCCTCTTCGTCCTGCTGGCGGGCGACCAGCGTGGCATCGGGGGTGTGGACGATGATGAGATTATCGATGCCGATCGTGGCCACGAGATGGTCGTCGGTGGACCGGATGATCGAGTTGGTGGTGCGCACGACCAGGTTGCGGCCGGCGCGCGTGTTGCCGGCCGCATCCGCGCCGTGCACCCGGGCGAGTGCCCGCCAGCTGCCGACGTCGTCCCACGCAAACGGTGCCTCGATCACCACGACGTGGTCGTAGTGTTCCATGACGGCGTAGTCGATCGACTTGCCTTGTATCGCGGCGAATTCGCGGTGGAACGTGTCGGCCAGGTGTTCGCTGCCGCACGCCCGGGCGATGGCGGTCACGCGTGCGTGCATGTCCGGCTCGAACCGCTGCAGGGCCTCGAGGATCGTGCGGGCCTGCCAGACGAAGATGCCGGCATTCCAGTAGTACCGGCCGGCTTCGACGTACTGCCGGGCCACCTCCGCGCTCGGCTTCTCGCGAAACCGCGCGACCTGGAAAGCGGGCGCGCCGGCCGGGTCGGGAAGCGCCGCACCCCGCTCGATATAGCCGAACGATTCCGCCGGGTAGGACGGTCGGACGCCAAACGTGACGATGCGCCGCTCGTCCGCGGCCACAATCCGGGCCGCCTGCGCCAGGGCGTCCTGGAACACGTGGTCGGGCTCGATCACGTGATCGGCCGGCATCACGGCCATGGTCGCTGCCGGATCCTGCTGCACGAGGATCGCCGCGGCGAGCCCGATGGCCGGCGCCGTGTCGCGCCGGCACGGTTCACCGATGATCGCGGCCCGGGGCAGTTCCGGAAGCTGCGCAGCGACGGCCTCGACCAGCCGCTGGCTGGTGACGACCAGCACGCGAGAGGCGGGGACGAGACTGCCCAGGCGGCGGACCGTGGTCTGGATCATCGTCTGCGCGCCCGAGAGCTGCAGCAACTGTTTCGGCGTGGCATGGCGACTGGCGGGCCAGAACCGTGTTCCCGATCCACCGGCCATGATCATGGCATGCAACATGGCGCACACTCCTGACTCATCCGCGGCGCGTCACGGACTGAGAAACGTCGGCTGACTGATCGTGCACGGCAACTCCAGACGCTCGGCAACCTGTTCGGCATCCAGCGCCCAGAGGGGGCTGATTTCCACCGGCGTCCCGTCGGCGATCTGGGCCCCGGCCGCCTGCAGCCAGCGCGTGTGCAGCCGGATCATGGCGTTCCGGGCGGTGGTGGGGGTGTCGGTTGCAGCGCCGTCGGCATTCTTGACGGGGGCGAACACCTCGGCCGTCTCGCCTTCCACCACGATCGCGTTGTGCGCCCGGGGGAGGAGGTCGAAAATGAACCGCTCGAACTTGAACGCGTTGGGCGCAGTGGGGGTGTGCCGGGCACCTTGCGCATCAACATAGGCGACCTGCTTGTGCGCCCGGTGAAACGGCAAGACATCGGCCCGGTAGGAGATCCGCCAGAGGAAGGCGGCGTCGAACACGTGCACCGCGATGCTGCCCGCCCAGATGTGGAGGGTGTCATCCGGATTGCGCTGCAGCGCCACGTCTTCGGGCAGGTCGCTGTACTCGATGATGTGCATCTTGCCGTCGACCATGACCACATTGCCGACGCGTTCCAGCGGCGTGGCTTTGCGGACCACCTGCGTGGTCATCTCGGATTCGGCCAGCACGTGGTAGCCGATCAGTTCGGGATGGCAGAACTGCAGCAGCGGGTTGTCGACCTGGCCATAACAGAACAGGCTGATGCCCCGTTCGCGCGCATGCTCCTGCACGCCGCTCCTGTTCATGGCTTCCAGCATGCCGCCATGGCCGTCGGGGGCCAGAGCCAGGGAGTCCTTCGCCGCGAGAATCAGCTTGCCAGTGGCCGCATCGACGGCGGGCATCGTCCCCTGGCAGAACACCCGCAGATCATCAGCCGGCAGGCCGAAGCGGTCGTGCGCCGTGAGGTACGCGACCGTTTCCTCGTGCGTGGCGGGACTGGTCATCACATAGAGCGGCACCGACGCGTTGTAGCGGCGCGCGGTCGCGACCACTTTCTCGATCAGGATCTGGAACAGCGCATGCCCCGAGACGGGCCCGAGCGGGAACATCCCTTTGGGGTGGTCGAAGCCCAACCGCGTGCCCTGTCCGCCTGCGACCAGGATGGCGGCCGCACGTCCGGCGCGCAGTACTTCTTCGCCGGCACGGCGCGCGGCGGCGGCCGAGATGAACGCCGCCTCCCGATCTTCCAGCCGGACGGCGGGCGGGGGAGTGGCGCGACGCGCCATGGCCGCCCAGTCCGGCGCGGCGTGCGTGTTGTTCGTCAACTGGTGAAGCAGGTGCAGGTCGACCCCGCTGAGTTGGCGGTCCAGCTGCTCGCGCGCGTCGGGTGCCAGCTCGTCGTAGAAGTACAGCACGTGCTGCTGGCCGGCCGCCACAAGCTGTTGCCAAAGCGGGTGGTGCATCACGACGGGAGCCCTCCTGCGCTGCAGCGCGCCTCAAAGTGAATCAAGACAGCCTCCGCGCGTGTGCTGAGCGCGGTCAGCCGCAGGTCGAAACGGATGCCAAACGGCTGGATGTCCGCGGCTTTGACCCGCGTGCGCGGACCGGACAGCTGGACGACCTCCACCAGCGGTCGCGCCGGGAGCGGCGGGCAGAACGCCACGTGCAGGCTGTGGGAACGCTCGCCCGGCTGGAACAGCGCCCGCAGCATCCCGGCCACGGTGTCTCCGTGGGTCCGGGACTGCGCCCGTGTGAGCTGCTGGCAGACGCCTTCTGGCAGTGACAATTCGTGGTCATCAGATGGCTCCACCGGCCGAACGGGACGGTCGTCCTGTACGCCGGCCGCCACCGCCAGACCGCGCGGGGCCGGCGCCGCGGCGGGTTCGGGAGCGCCGGCCCCCGGCCGGGTGTGCA
>DAISIS010000388.1:0-5494 GCA_036821925.1 Pirellulaceae bacterium | reverse complement strand
CCCATGCAGCCTTCGTCGAAGATACCCATAATTGACCGCTCCTGGAGGAGTTGGGCCGCGAGCGCTTGCCCGAGCTTGAGTTCCTGAGGGCCGATCTTGACCTTAGCCACGGGGGTCACATGATCGGTGCGATGGCGAATCTGCCCGCGTTCCAGCCACTGCTTGAGCTTGCGGCGAAAACCGGGATCCGTGAAGTCCTCGCCCCACAGTGTCGAGTACTTGGCACCCGCCTTGGTCAGCGATCCGTTGAGATTCAGCATCCCCACGAGTCCCGGCCAGGTTCCCGACCAGTTGGCGACGGTCAACACCGGCCCCTGATGGGCCAGCAGTCCGGCCAGCACATGGTGGGTGTACTGCCTGACAGCTTCCGCCACAATCAGCGGCGCGGTCGGATCGATCCGGGAAAACACGTCCATGCCTTCCCGCTGCGACGCGATAAACCCGTGCTTCTCCTTCGGCTTGTACGCATGTCCGCGGACGATCTTGTAGCCGCACGCGGATACCGCTTCCGCCAGTGACTTCTCCATCGCGGCCTGCGCCGCCCAGCATTCCTGATTGGCGGACAATCGCAGGTCCCCGCTGGCCACCAGGTACACTTCGTTCTTCCGCGCTTTCGCCGCTTTGGTCAGTGACGGGATTTTGTAGGTAGGCATGGCTCGCAATCGCTGTAGTAGGAGTGAGAAGAATCCGGTCCCGCGACAAGTTCCGCGGCCTCGAGCCGGGCAACCCCGGCACGGGCCATCCGGCAACTGCCGTTATCGCCGTTCGAGCTTAAAGCGCCATAGACACTCTGTAAATCAGGGTCCGGCAAATCAGGTTCTTGCCGGCCTGGCGCGCGTCGTGCGGTGGCCTCTCGTGTTTCGTGAGTTTCTTGACACAGTCCACTGCGGCGAGACAGAATTGGGAGTGCTGGATCCCAGTACTGCGCGGCCGCGGTGCCCGCAGGCGTCGGGCGCCGTGGGCGCCACCAGCGCTCCGGCATCCGCCGAGGGTAGCATGGGCAACGATTGACCCCAGGGAACATACGGGAACATGCGCGCATCGATTCACGTCGCCGTGGACGCTCTGACAACACACCATCGGTTGCTGCCCGGCTCGCAGCCCGGCTCGCGCTCCGGTACGGCCCGGCGGTTCACAACCGCCTGGGCCGTGGCCCTGGCGGCGTGCGTCGGACTCAGCGGCTGCTCGTCCGGAGAATACGCGCGCCGCATGGACGAAACGAGCAAGAAGCTGCAGAAGCTCGGCGCCATCGCCGCCGTCATCTATCTTGATCCGTCCCCGGTCAACGATGCGGCCGGCCGGGCCACCGGGATCCGGCTGCGGCTCCCGCTGATCATTGACGGCAACGCCAAGTCCCTGACCGGCAACGACCCGGCGGCACAGCCTCCGTTCATGCAGTTGCCCGGGCTGGCCTACAGCTACGAGATGCAGGTGGGCGGGCAAACGGCGTTCGCCTACTTCGCGTCCGTGGCGGCGGATGCGGAGAAGACCGCCGATGTTGTGTCCCAGGAGGTCCAGGCGGCACTCAAAGGCAGCTTCTCATCCGCCACCTGGACCGACACGGCCCTGGAGACCCCTGACGGCGGCTCTGTCACCGTCAAGCTGCTGAGCGTCACCGGCTCGCAGAAGTTCGGCCAAGACGTGGAGGATGGCCGGTTCGATCTGTACCTGGTGAGCTCGGCCACCCACCACGTCCTGATCGGTTGGCGCGCCCCTGTCGCAGCGGGCACAAGCGCCGGCTTTTTCGATAACGCCGCCCGCGCCCTGGGCAGCGTACAGGGTGCCACGTGAGCCATCGCCGGACATCCGCCCCGCGCGGCAACCGGTCGCGTGTGGGCCCCCCACAATCCCCACGTCCAGCCGGGCCGATCCCGTGTTGCTCGACAGCATTTGCGCGACGTGTCATAATGACGGCAAAGATACTCCGGTGTGCGCGGCATCCGGCGCGGCAGAGACTTTTCGCGAGGTGGGCTTATGTCTCGGTTGATCGCGGCTTCTATGCTCGTTCTGTGCAGCTTGGCCCTGGCCGGCTGCAGTGACGATACGACTACCACCACGGCCGCAGGCAGCGGACCGGCAGCAAGTCCGCCGCCGGCACCCCGCGCGCCGGCACCGGCAGCTCCGCCCGCGGCCGCGTCCGACGAATCGGAAGACGAATCAGAGGATACGTCGTCCTCGTCTGCCGGACCCGGCATGCCAGGCGCGCCCGGCATGCCAGGGATGCCGGGGATGCCAGGGATGCCGGGGATGCCAGGCGCGCCCGGCATGCCAGGACCCGGTGGGCCCACTGGCATGGCGCCCGGAATGCCGGGTGGGCCAAGCGGACCCGGCGCAATGGCCGGCATGCCGCAAGCGCCCGGCATGCCGCAGGCACCCGGCATGCCCGGAATGCCAGGCCGACCGGGGATGCCCGGACCAGGCACGCCCGGCATGCCGCAAGCACCCGGCATGCCACAGGCACCAGGGATGCCGCAAGCGCCCGGCATGCCAGGGATGCCAGGACCAGGCATGCCCGGAATGCCGGGCGGACCCGGCGCAATGACCGGCATGCCACAGGCACCCGGCATGCCACAGGCACCCGGCATGCCACAGGCACCCGGCATGCCACCCGGCATGTCACAGGGCGGCGTTATGCCGGGCAGACCTGGAGGGTCCGGAGTCCCGACGGGAGAAGGCATACCGGGCTTCATTCCGCCGGGGAACGCCAGTAGTCGCCCCTTTGGATCGGCCGGAGTGCCCGCGGGGGCTGACCCGCGGAATTTTGGCGCCATGCCGGGCATGCCAGGGATGCCGGGCATGCCAGGGATGCCGGGCATGCCAGGGATGCCAGGCATGCCAGGGATGCCAGGGATGCCAGGCATGCCAGGGATGCCAGGGCCGGGGATGCCCGGCATGCCGGGAATGCCCGGCAGTGGCGTGACCGGCGGTGTTCCCGGTCAAGCGGCCGTGGAGCCGGCCGAGGAAGAGCCTGAGACGTTGATGGTCATGGCGGAGCGTGCCCTGCAGCAGGGCGACGAGAAGGTCGCCTTGGACTACGTCTACGGCTCGGTGCTGGCCGAGGAATCTACCGAGGTGCTCGACAGCTTCATGTGGGTCAACGCGCTCAAACGGCCAGCGCTCGCAGTGCGTTGGGGCATCGGCGTCGACCTGACAGTCTCACCCAAGAACTACGAAGGGAGTTACTACCCGGTCGGCAGCACACAGAGTATTCCCGAACGCACCTCGGGGCGGACTCGACGTTCCGGTGGCGCGCAGCGCAGTGGCGGGGGCGCACGGGCGCCTCGCGTCGGGAGCAGCATGCCCGGCGTACCCGGAGGCATGCCTGGCGGCGTGATGCCCGGCATGCCGGGAATGTCGCCGGGCACCGGCGGTGCTGCCAGGCAACCGGGCTCTGAGGTCCTGACAGAGACCGTCGGCGAAATGGGCGACGAGTTCCAAAACCGGCTGCTCGAGCGCATTGAAAACGGAGACTATGGCCGAGTCCTCGTCCAGCTTGCGTCGGCGCCGATCCGGCCGGCCGCAGGCACGGGCAGTGGACAAGCGGGTATGCCGGGGACCGGCGGCAGACCTCCGGGGATGCCGGGCATGCCAGGAATGCCGGGCATGCCGGGAATGCCGGGCATGCCGGGAATGCCGGGCATGCCAGGAATGCCGGGCATGCCAAGTGCACCCGGGATGCCGGGCATGCCGGGCGGCGCCGGTGGAGCGACTGGGGCGATGAGCAGCGATCCGCGAGCGTCCGGCAGGCCCATGGGCCCTGGCGGACCCATGGGGGCCGGCGCAGTGGGGGCTGCGGCCAATCTCAGCGCGGGGGTGAGCATCCTGGGAAAGGACAGCACGAAGGACCTGCTGGCCAAGGCGGCAGAGCTGGAACTCGACGTCCTGGCGGTGTTCGAGGTGCAGGTGAAGGAAAACGTGAAGACCAACCTGGTGAACAACGATACGCGGATCGTGATCTACGATGTGGCCAGCGGTGAGCCGCTCAAGCGTTCCAAGCCGCTCAACAACATCGCTGTCCAGAAGTACCGGGCCGAGGAAGAGAAGGACGACGAGGATCCGGTGACCCTGGCGTTTGACGAGCTGTTCACGGTGCTCGACAGCGATCCGGAGCGGGCGTTGAAGATGTGTGACATGCCGGCGGGGATCCGGCCGGAGCACGTCGAGAGCCGGGTGGCCGCGATTCTGGCCAGCGCCACATCGGAGCGGTTGTCGGCCCTGGCGGAGATCAAGTTCTTCCATCACCGCGGCCTGATCAGCGACGGGCTGCTGGAGAAGAGTTTCCAGAAGGTGCTGGGCGAGCCGGCCGGGACCAAACTGGCGTCGGGCAAGGAAGAAGCGCGGCTGGACGTGGTCAACACGCTGATTTCGCCCCCTTGAAACCGAGCGTGGTTTTCGCCATCATATCCCGTTTGCCTGAGCATACCAGTGGCGCCCTCGCAGTGTGGCTGGCCGCGTCCCAGGCGGCGGGGAGCGATCCCATGCGGTCGGGCACGAGCCCCTTTATCGGCATAGGAGATTGAATCGCATGTCTCGTTACACCGGTCCCAAGGCCCGTGTGAATCGGCGTCTGGGTACATTGATCTACGAGAGCGGTGGGGCCGCCCGCGCCATGGAGCGACGAGACAACCCGCCGGGCATGCACACCCGTCCGCGCCGACCGTCCAACTACGGGATGGCCTTGCGCGAGAAGCAGAAAATCAAGCACTACTACGGGCTCGGCGAACAGCAGCTGCGACGGTACTTCGACATCACGACCCGTAAGACGGGCGACACCGGCGTCATGCTGCTGCTGCTGTGCGAACGGCGCCTCGACAACGTCGTCCGCCGCGCTGGCTTCACCCGGACCCGTCCTCAGGCGCGGCAGGGAATCGTCCACGGCCATTTTCAAGTCAACGGGATCAAGGTCACCAAGCCCTCCTACTTGCTCCGTCCGGGTGACGTGGTCACCGTGCGGCGCCGGGAGAATCTGCTGGGCCTCTATCGCGGTCTGTCTGACAGCAGTGCGACGCAACCGATGGATTGGGTCACCTTCGACGCCGAGACGCTGCGCGCCACCGTGCAGGGACTGCCCGCCAAGGAAGACATCAGCCTGCCCGTGGACGCGAACATGGTGGTCGAATTCCTGTCGCGCTAGGTGGCTGTCGCCGAACAGCGTCGACGTTGGGACACACGCCGGGCCGGTCGCGCGCCCGGCACTTCGGTTTGCCTGTGCCCCACCAGCAGCGGACCGGGTGGCCATCGGACAGGTCAACCCGGCAGCGGGGCCGCCACGACTACTCGCGCAGCGTCCAGCCGTCCGGCAGTTCCGCGTCCTTGACGACGACCGGAATGCCGTCCCGAATGACACAGTCGGGGGCGTCCCGCCCGTTCTCAATCCCCTGCTCGTTCACCACCCGCACGTTGTTGCCGATCCGGCAGTTCTTGTCGACGATCGCACCTTCGATCACGCTCCCATCGCCGATCCCGATTGTCGGGTGACTTGGGCCACAGGGGC
>DAISIS010000387.1:0-5540 GCA_036821925.1 Pirellulaceae bacterium | reverse complement strand
TGGTCTGGCCGTCCGCGCGGCCGACGACGTAGGTTTCACCGGTCTGCCCCAGTCCCTCGCGACTCTGCACGATCCGGTTGACCGTGTCCGCGGAGACCTGCGCAGCGACCATGCCCAGCACCCTGCCGGCCGCGTCGCTGACCGGGCTGCCGACGAACGCCATCGGCCGGCCATCGGCCGCCGAGTAAGCGGCGAAGTCGGAGATGCAGGTCTTCTGGGTTTCCCGCACTTTCTGCCACAACTTGGCCAGTCCTTCGCCCTTGTACGGGCCGGCAGTCAGGTTGGTGCCTCGGTCGGCCTTGCCGCCGTGCGTGTACATCACATGGCCATGCTCCGCGCAGACGACGTACAAGTCCGGGCAGCCGCTCTGCCGCACATAGCTTTGCAGTGGCCCGCTCAACGCCGTGCAGATCTCGCCGTAGGCCGGCGCGGACACGTCGTAGGGCTGGTCCGGCGCCGCCTGCGTGGCTGCGTGATGCTCGTGCAGCTTGGCTACGAACTGTCGGACGCTGTCACTCGTGGCCAGCACATCGATGTCTGTGGTGATCTGCTTGAATTCCGCTTCGATCGCCGCCTTCCTGGCGTTGTGCAGGCCGGTCAGGTTCGCAAAGGCCGTCTGGCGCATGGCGGCGACGTTGTTCAGCAGCGCGTCCAGGTCCGCCCGCCGGTCAGCACAGTAGCGCTGCACCTGCGTCTTCTTCACGTCCCGCAACGCCACCAGCTGGGCCTGGGCCCGCTCCTGAAAACCGGTTGCCGCCGTGCTCTGGATGTTCCCCATGCCCTTCGTGGCGGTGCGGTAGTTCAAGTACCCGACCACCGCAATTGGAATTACGCCGCACCCGACAAATGCCAGCATCAACCTCGTGCGAATCTTCATTGACTGTCTCCCGTGTTTTTCCGCGTCTCAGCCCTGCAAGACTTGTGTTTCTCTTGCCTTGTGGAAACGTAGAACAGGCGAAGTGACGAAGTGCGGTCACTACGGCGAATTTTTGCCGCGGTAGGTTGCGGCGAACCGCCGCGGCGGCTGACCTTAACGTTAGTGACGGAAAATCTGTCGGCCCTCTCGAGCGGTGGTCCGACGCGCACCGACGCGCCGTTTCTACCTCATGCGCAGAGGCTGCCGATCGGGCGGATCGTGCCGGAAGGGCCCGCGGCGGACCGGCCCGGCGAGTGATCTGCGGGCCACCCGGCGGTCCGCGCTTCCGCTCCACCCGCAGCGGGCGCGGGCACCGCCGACAGCGCCGGCCATGGCGTACAGTTTCAGTGGCATCCGTAGCCGAGCCGGGTCCTGCAGAAACCAGAGAGACGCGCGCGCTGTGACCATTCCTGTTGCCAGACTGGCTGCCACCCGTCTCCCGCTGTCGCGCGCTGCGTGGGCGCGTGCCATCGGAGTGGTGGTGGTGCTGGGAAGCGTGGCGTATCTGGGCGGCGCGCTGCGCACCGGGTGGGTTCCGCACGACACGGGACAACTGGGCCAGACGGCCGAACGCGTCCTGGGCGGCCAGATGCAGCACCGTGATTTCGATGAACCGTACACGGGCGGACTGGGGTGCCTGCACGCCCTGGCGTTTGAACTGCTGGGCGTCCGTGCGGAGTCGATCCGCTGGGTGCTGCTGGTGTATTTCAGCCTGTTCGTGGCGGCTGTGTACCTGATCGCCCTGCGGGTGAGCTCGCCCGGCGCCGCGGGGGCCGTCGCCTTTCTGTGCGCGAGCCTGAGCGTGCCGCTCTATGCGGAGGGGCTGCCGTCCTGGTACAACCTGTTCTTCGCGGTCTGGGGCACCCTGGCGCTGTTGCAGCACATCGACACCGGGCAGCGGCGGTGGCTGTTCTGGGCCGGTTGCTGCGCGGGCTGTTCGCTGGTGATGAAGATCACGGGCCTGTACTTCGTGGCGGCCGGACTGCTCTACATTGCGTACCGTGAGCAGCAACTGTCCCGTGCAGCGGCTGACCGCTCGCCGGTCTTCTCCGGGTGCCTGCTCGCGCTGTACGCCGCCTTCGCCGCGCTGGGCGGCATTTTCCTGCGCGGCGCGCCGCCGCTAGTGCACGGTGTGCATTTCACTGTGCCGCTGGTCGCAGTCGCACTGTATCCGGCCTGGCATGAGTGGCGGTCGGGCCGCGGCGCGTGGCCGGTGCGTGCCCGGGTCCTGCTGAGTCAACTCGGGCCCTACGGGCTCGGTGTGGCAGGGGTGACGGGTGTCTTCCTAGCGCCCTACATCGCCACCCGATCGCTCGACGACCTCTACCGCGGGCTGTTCGTCCTGCCCGCTGCGCGGCTGACGCATGTGGCTCTGGCCCCCCCCGACCTGCAATGGATGTGTCTGTCGTTGCCCGTGGCCGGCCTGTTGCTGACCGGCCAGTTCCGCGCGGCATTGTCGCTCGAGCGGCCCCGTGTGGTAGTGGCCGTCAGTGGCGTGATGGCGGCGCTGTTTGCCTACACGGCGACCGCCTCAGGATACTTCCTGGTGTTCCAGACGCTGCGCAACCTGATCCCTGGTGTGGTGGTGGTGGGAGTGGGGGTGCTGCTGGCGCAGCCCCGGCATCCCGATCGGCTGGCTGTGTACCTGGTCCTGGCGGTCACGGCCCTGGGCAGTCTGGTTCAATATCCCTACGCGTATGGGACGTACTTTTTCTTTGCAGCGCCGCTGATGATCGTTGCCGCGCTGTACGTTGTGGCCCGGGCGCCGTGGGTGCCGAAGATGCTGTGCGGCACCCTGCTCGCGTTTGCCATTGCGCTGGCAGTCGTCCGACTGCCGCAGCCTGATCCCCGGCTGTTGAACGGACACAACTGCCCGGACTTTCCGACCGCGACACTCCACCTGGCACGCTGCGGTTTCCGGGTCTACGCGGAAGACGCGCGAGTATATCAGGAACTGGTGTCACTGATCTGCACGCACACGCTGGACGGGCAGTTCATCTACGCGGCGCCCGATTGTCCGGAAGTCTATTTTCTGTCGGGACGCCGGAATCCCACCCGCACGTTCTACGATCTGTTCGACCAGTCGGCCGGCGATCGGCGTGCGCGCGTGCCGGACCTGCGGGATGCCCCGCACGTCGACCTGGTGGTCGTCAATCACGCGCCGGGGTTCACGCCTCCCCTGGACGACACGGCGCTTGCGGCGCTCCGCGCACTGTACCCGCACCAACGGGTCCTGTACGGATCGCGTCGGCCCGGAACGGAGGCGACGCCGCGCTTCACGGTGCTGTGGCGCGCGGCAGCCTCCCCGCACCCGCGTGCGGCGGCGGGCCCCGCCGAACGTCGAGCGACCGGCTGTGCCGGATACACGGAATGCGACGCTGGCAAGGGGGAGAAGCCGGTGCGCAGCAAGCTATAGTTGCTGCAGCAAGTGATGGTCGCACAGCTTCCACGCACACCACACACACCACACACACCCGACAGCAGCAGACACTCGACAGCAGACAGCAGACAAAGTGACTGCGACGATGATACGTGATCCGAAGATTTCCGTGGCCGTCCCAATCTTCAACGAGGAGACGGTCCTGCCCGAGTTGTACCGGCGGCTCGTATCGGTGCTGGCCGACCTGCCTGGCGGTCCGCACGAGATCGTCTTTGTGGACGATGGCAGTTCCGACGGCACGCCGGAGCTACTCGAGACGCTGGCCCACATCAATCCGGACGTCCGGGTCGTCCGCCTGTCGCGCAACTTCGGTCATCAGGCGGCGCTTTCGGCGGCGCTCGATCACGTCACGGGTGACGTGGTGGTGGCGATGGACGGTGACCTGCAGGACACACCGGAGACAATTCCGCAGTTCCTGGCCGCGCATGCGCGCGGCGCTGACGTGGTCTACGCGATTCGCCGGGACCGCAAGGAACACTGGCTGCTGCGCTGCTGCTATGACAGTTACTACCGTGTCATTGCGGCGCTGGCGGACATTCCGCTGCCGGTGGGGGCGGGGGACTTCGGTCTGATGTCGCGGCGCGTGGTCGACGTGCTCCGCGCATCGCAGGAGCGTCACCGGTACCTGCGGGGGTTGCGGACGTGGGCCGGGTTCCGGCAAGTCGGCATCCCGGTGGAACGCGCGCGGCGGCATTCGGGGCGATCGAAGTACAGTGTGCGCAAGCTGCTCCTGCTGGCCGGCGACGGCATTTTTTCGTTCTCGGTGGTGCCGCTGCGGGCCGCGACGGTGCTGGGGGCGGTGGCCGTCCTGCTGTCCGCGCTGTTCGCCGTCTACAGTCTGGTCGGCAAGTTCGTGCTGCAGCGCTCGCCGACCGGATTCACGGCGCTCTATATCGCCATGGCCTTCTTCGCCGGTGTGCAGATGGTCTTCCTGGGGGTGATTGGAGAGTATGTGGGCCGCGTCTACGAGGAGGTGAAGCGGCGGCCGTTGTATCTTGTCGACCGGGTCCTGAATGCGGCCCCACCGGCTCCGGCCGTGCGCGGGGCTGCCGGCAGCATGGCTGCCGGCGCGTCGCTTGACGCTCCGGATCACGCTCAACTGACGGGTGTCACCAGCAACCATGGATCGTGATTACGCAGCCACCTATCGCCATCTGTACACGCACCACTGGTGGTGGCGGGCCCGCGAGCGCGCGATCCTGCAGACGCTGCGCGAACGGCTTCCGGCCGGTCGTCGCGGGCGGATCCTGGACATCGGCTGCGGTGACGGCCTGTGGTTCGACAAGCTGGCCGCATTTGGCGACGTGGAAGGTGTGGAAGTCTGCGGCGACCTCATCTCCCGCCAGAATCCCTGGCGCAGCAGCATTCATGTGGGACCGTTTGACGAGACGTTCAACCCGCGCGGGCATTTCAGCCTGATCCTGCTGCTCGACGTGCTGGAACATCTGGCTGACCCGTGCGCCGCGCTGCGGCACGTGAGCCGGCTGCTGACGCCCGATGGACTGGTGGTCATCCACGTGCCGGCCCTGGAGTCGCTGTGGACGACTCACGACGACCTGAACCACCACTACACCCGTTATTCCCGCCGCACGCTGCAGGACGTGCTGCGCGCGGCCTCGCTGTGGGCAGAAAGCCTGCGGTACACGTTCTACTGGACGTGCCCCGTAAAGCTGGCCATTCGCGCGAAAGAACGGCTCCTGCGCAGCGTGCCACGCCCGCCGGCAGTGCCCGCGGCACCGGTCAATGCGCTGTGTTACGGACTGTGCCGTGTCGAACAGTGGCTCTTCACGCACCGGTCACCGGGGTTCGGCACGTCGCTGCTGGCCGTGGCCAGGCATGGTGCCCGGCGGCTCCCGATCGCGCCGGCAGGTGACGACGCGGCGGGTGACGACGCGGCTGCGGCCGATGAGTGCCTCGAAGATCTGCTGGTGGGATAGGCTTCAGCCCCCCGGCGGCCCCGGCACTTGACATGCCGACGCTGCGTCCGTCATTCTGTACTTCCCGCCAGCTTCGGGGCTGTGCCGCGGGAGGAGCGCATTGAACGGGGTGGACGCCGCGTGCAGGCTGACTGGCGCCGGGGAGGGAACGATGATCTGGATCTGGTTGGCCTTCATCACCTTTGTGCTGGCGATGCTCGCCCTGGACCTGGGGGTCTTCCATCGTCACGCCCACACGGTCTCGATG
>DAISIS010000386.1:0-5573 GCA_036821925.1 Pirellulaceae bacterium | reverse complement strand
GCCTCCCCGCTGACCTTGACCCGCGTTCCCCCGGAGTGATAGACTCGCCACCCGCTCAGGCCCGTCGGCACTCGCGGGGGGGGCAGACGCAGACGTGTCGCCGGGGGACGTGTCACCGGGATCTGAGGCTCACCATGGTGGAAGGCTCCGCCAGATGACACGCGCACAGTGCCTGGTCCGCGGTTCAGAAAGGAATCGAGTAACCATGGGCGCCGCGAGAATTCCCGCCACCCCATTCGGGCGTCGCCAACACCTGCAGACGTTGACACTGCTCCGCCGCCTGCGCGATCCGGCACCGCCAGTCGCCGGTCTGCTCTGCGACGTGGGCGGTGTACTGTACGACGATACCGTCTGGCTGCGCTGGCTGTTCAAACTCGTCACACGGCTGGGACTCAACTCGTCATATACCCCGTTCTTCCGGGTCTGGCAGCGCGAGTACCTGCAGCGCGTCTCTGGCGGGGAACTGGAATACTGGCCGGCGCTGCGGATGTTTCTGCGCGCGGCCGGATTGAGCCCGGGCCAGATCGATGAAGTCGAAGCGGCGGGCCACGCGCGGCGCCGCGAATGCGAGGCCGACATCCTGCCGCTGCCAGGCGTTGTACGCGTGCTCACCTGCCTGCGCGATCGAGGCATCCGGCTGGCCGTGTTCAGCAGCGGACATCTGGACGCCACCAGCGTCCACCGGCAGCTCGCGAAACTCGGGATCGACAGCTGCTTCGACACGGTCCTGGCCAGCCCGGACGTCGCGCGGGACGAGCCGGGCACTGCGGCCGTGGAGGTCGCCATCGCCCACTCCGGAATACCACCCCGCCAGCTCTGCTACGTGGGACGCGATACAGCAGCGCTCGCGGAGGCCCAGGCAGCCGGCATCCGCACCGCCGCCGTCAATTACGATGACGATGCCGAAGCTGACATCTATCTCGGGCACTTCGAACAACTGCTCGATGCCATGCCATGGCACACGGCCCGGGCCAAAGCCGGTTGAAGGACGAATGACGAATGACGGAAGCACGAAGGAAGGACGAATGATGGCTCATGACTACGGGCAATGAGGTCCTGGCACCGAGCATTCGTCATTCGAAATTCGTCATTCCTTCGTGCTTCCGTCCTTCGTCAGCCGTCATTTGCTGGGCCTTCGAGCAGCCCCTCCGGATACAGATCCGCCTCGGCAGCCGCGTCACCCATGGGCGCCGGCTCGGACATCTGCAGCGTCGGGTCGCTCAAAATGGACCCGACGCGGCCGTGGAACCGATCCTGTCGTTCCACGGCGCCGCCATAGCCGTGGTAGGCGTCGTCCCAGCCGTTATCGCACATCGCACATCCGTTCAGCACCGCCACGACACCAACGCACCACAGGAACCGGAGCTTGCGATTCATAGAGCGTTCCTAACGAGAGGGATCGGACCACCTCCACCGCGGGCATGGATCCGGGGCCAAGCCGTGAGTGTGGTCATCGGCACGACACCCACGGGGACTTTACGTCGACTTTGCGGATTGTGTGGATTGTGCCGGGTCGGCTCGGGTGCGGCGACCTGCGCTTGCCCAGTTTCTTCGCTTTGCCGGCGGTGGTACCGTGGTGGTGCGGATCATCTGACAAGGTTCTCCCTGTGCGTCCACCGGAGCGAGTTATGGGCTTCCTGGAGCGGCGTCCTGAAGGGACGGAATCGCCACCTCGGACAGTGGGCGGTGTCATTGCCCGGTTGGGGCCCGGACTGATTATTGCCGGGTCGATCGTCGGCTCGGGTGAGCTGATCGCGACGACCAAGACCGGCGCGGAGGCCGGTTTCTGGCTGCTGTGGCTGATTGTCGTCGGCTGCGTGATCAAGATGTTCGCGCAGGTCGAATTCGGGCGTTTCTCGATCGTGACCGGGCTGTCGACGATGGACGGCCTGGCGCAGGTGCCCGGCCCGCGCTGGCGCGGGCGCGGCAACTGGATTGTGTGGTACTGGTTCCTGATGTTCTTTGCCAGCATCAGCCAGCTGGGCGGGATCATCGGTGCGGTGGGGCAGGCCGTGGCGATCAGCGTTCCGTTGACGCACGAAGGGCGCGAGTTCAACGACTATGTGAAGGTCACGATCAAGCGCAAAGTCACGCAGACGGCGCTCGATCGAGTCCGCCTGCAGGCCACGAGTGCGGCGGTCGATGCGGAGTGCCGGCGGCTGCGCGCCCGTCTCCAGCAGCTGGACGAGGAGCTTGCGCGGCGCGATCAGCAAATCGTGTCGGAGATCGGCGCGGCGCGATTCGCGCAGCTGCACGGTCGGCCTCCCTCGCCGTTGGATGACCGCCTCTGGGCCACCCTGCTGGCCTCGACCACGGCGATCATCCTGGTGCTGGGACGCTACCGCGCGATCCAGACGATTGCCACCGCGATGGTGGCCACGTTCACGTCGGTCACGGTGATCAACGTGTGCCTGCTCCAGTCGCACGAGACGTGGGCGGTCAGCTGGCGGGAGATCTGGGAGGGGATGCAGTTCCGTCTGCCGCCGACCGGCACCTCGCCGACCGCCCGCCCCCTGGCCACGGCGCTGGCCACCTTCGGCATCATTGGCGTGGGGGCCGCCGAACTGGTCGCCTATCCCTACTGGTGCCTGGAGAAAGGCTACGCGCGCTTCACCGGACCGCGCGATGAGAGCGAGGCGTGGGCAGACCGGGCGCGCGGCTGGATGCGCGTGATGCGGTGGGATGCCTGGTGCTCCATGCTGGTGTACACGTTTGCCACGATCGCGTTCTACCTGCTGGGCGCAGCCATTCTCGGACGCTCGGGGTTGAACCCCGACAAGAACGAACTGATCCAGACGCTGACGGTGATGTATGAGCCGGTATTCGGGGTGGCGGCCGAAGCGCTCTTCCTGTTCGGCGCCTGCGCCGTGCTGTTCACGACGTATTTCGTGGCCAACGCCGGCCACACACGCGTGCTGTCCGATGCCCTGCGCGTCCTGGGGTTTGCCGCCGCGAGCGAGCAAGACTACCGTCGCCGCGTCAGGCTGCTCAGCGGCATCCTGCCCCTGACCTGCCTGCTGATCTACGTCGTCTTTCCCCAGACCACCGTCCTGGTGCTGCTGAGCGGCGTCATGCAGGCCATTATGCTGCCCATGCTGGCCTTCGCCGCCCTGTACTTCCGGTACCGCCGCTGTGATCCGCGGATCAAGCCGGGTCGGCTCTGGGACCTGCTCCTGTGGATCTCGGCGGCCGGCATGCTGGTGGCCGGTGTGTCGGTGATCGTCATCCAGTTCCTGCAGTGACGTCATTTGATTGCACGGGGGCCAAGGGCACGGTATCATGCAGGTTAGTTCGCCGGGGGGGGCAGTCGATCGGTAACCTCAGCGTGGATGGGTCGTAGAGAATGCGGAACAGTGTTCTGTGCTGTGCGTTGGCGGGGTGTCTCTGCGCGCCGATTTCCCTGTGTTCAGCTCAGTCCAAGTCGGACTCGCCTGCTCCCGCGTCTGCGGCGCCGAGTGGGGCGGCCGAGGCCGCGGCGCCGGTCCCGAGCATGCCCGCGGGTGCGGCGAGCGGTTCCGGGCCGACCGTGGTAGAGGGGCAGGGGGTGAAAGTAGTGCCGGGCCAGCCGGCGCCGGAACCGCGGCCGGATGGTCAGCCCCCCGGAACGCCGCCGCCCGGTGGACCCGGAACGCCGCCGCCCGGTGGACCCGGAACGCCCACCCCCGACAAACCGGGTGACGCCTCCAAGGTCGCGCCGACGGGGAGCGTCAAGCGGCCGGACAAACCGGCGACCCCACCCGATCCTGAGGAACTCAAGGTGCGTCCTGACAAGGACGGCGTCGTACGCTTCCAGTTCCGCGGGCAGTCCTGGCCCGACGTGCTCGAGTGGTTCGCTGACATTTCGGGGATGAGCATCGACTGGCAGGAGTTGCCGGGCGACTATCTCAACATGGCCACCCAGCGCGGGTACACGATCGACGAGATCCGGGATCTGCTCAATCGCCATCTGCTGGCCCGCGGGTACACGATGCTGCAGCAGAACGAGTTCCTGATTGTAGTGAAGTGCGAGCAGCTCAGCGCCGGCCTGGTCCCGCAGGTCGCCGCCGACGAGCTCGATACGCTCAATCCACACGAGTACGTGCGGGTCCTGTTCGAGCTCGATTGGATTCTGGCGGATGAGGTGGCAGAAGAGCTCGAGCCGTTGTTGAGCACCAACGGCCAGATCTTCGCGATGACGTCGACCAACCGCATCGAAGCGATGGATGCGGTGGTCAACCTGCTGGATATCCGCCGACTGCTGGAAGAAGAACAGACGCCGCAGGACGGCCAGACGCGGCTGGTGCACGAGTTCGTCCTGCGGCATGCGCGGGCCGACAACATCAAGGATCAGCTGACGCAGCTGCTGGGGACCTCGTCGCCGTCCCCAATGCCCATGGCCGGCATGAATCCGGAACAGATGCAGCAGCAACAGCAGATGATGCAGCAGCAGATGCAGCAGCAGATGCAGATGCAGCAGCAGATGCAGCAACAGCAGATGCAACAGATGCAGCAGATGCAGGCAGGCCAGCCGGGCCAGCCGGGCCAACCGCGGCCCCGCAGCCGCGTCTCCGCACGCTCGCGACGCGCCAACGCGATGACGCCCAGCGAAGAACCGGTGCGGATCGTCGTCAACCGCCGCCGCAACAGCATTCTGGTGCAGGCGCCGCCGGACAAGATGGCGATCATCGCCGATGCCGTCAGATTGCTGGATGTGCCCGAAGAAGGCGCGCGTTCGCTGCAGGCCTACCTGGGACGTATGCAGGTGTACCGACTGGCCCAACTCGACCCGCAGAAACTCGTCGCGTCGCTGCAGGAACTCGGGGGACTCGACCCCACAACGCGCCTGGAAGTGGATGCCGCCAGCCGGGCGATCATCGCCTATGCCTCGCCGGCCGACCACTTCACCATCCGCGCCACGATCGAGAAGCTCGACAGCAGCGCCCGGCACGTGGAAGTGATTTCCCTGCGGCGTCTGGCGGCCGACGAAGTGGCAGGCACGATCCAGCACCTGATGGCCGGCACCGGCGACCGGCAAGGGTCCCGCTCCGAGTATCCCGACTACATGTACGGCTTCGGCTACAGCCGCCGGAACCGGCCCCCGGAACCGGAAGATCAGTTCCGCATCGATGCCGATGTGGCCAATAACCGACTCCTGGTCCGGGCCAACGATGTCGAGCTGGAGGAGGTGCTCAGCATCCTGGCGAAACTCGGCGAGATCCCGCGGACGCCCGAGCAAGAGGGGCTGACACGCGTGCTGCAGGTCACGCCGGGCGAAGACCCGGCGGAGTTCCTCAGACAGCTCGAACGCAGCTGGAAATCGGTGGCGCCCAACCCGTTGATCCTGCCCGACGCTCAGCCGATCGGACCGACCGGCCTGCAGCCGGGTAAGGAGTCGCCGCCCCCTGCAGCGACGCCAGCGCCTGCGGAGACATCGCCGCCTGCGGAGACGCCGCCTGCGGAGACGTCGCCGGGTGAGGCACCGCAGCCGGCCGGAACGCCCGATCCGGCCCGGGCGGCGCGCGCGGCGCTGACTGGGCTGCCCGGGCTGCACTACCAGACGGCGCTGCTGCGGCGGTCGGGCGACCAGCATGCGC
>DAISIS010000385.1:0-5575 GCA_036821925.1 Pirellulaceae bacterium | reverse complement strand
CCGGTCAACTGCTTGATCTGTTCGGGCACGCAGGCGGCCGGCGTTCCCGCCGGGGTGCCCACCAGCAGGATGCGCGACTGCCGCATGCGTACCGGGACCCGCAGCAGCGCGACAATGCGATCGATGTCCGCATAGTCGCTCGATGCCGCCAGCACGACCCGCTTGCCGGCGCGCTGCATCGCCGGCACGTACATCCAGTCATGTCCGCTGAACGGTTGGGAGAAGATGGCCACCGGCAGACCCGTGTTGAGAAACTCGAGGAATGGCCGGGCATTGCCGAAGCTCAGGTGCACTATCAGCACGGCATCCGCGTCGCCGAGTTGCGCGGCGACCTGCCGGGCCTCGGCGTCCACGTTGTGGATGAGTTGCCCGCCCACGAAGGTGACGTCGCCCAGCCGCTGCGCGACGCCCGCCAGATAGGCCTCGAACTTGCGAACCTCTGCCGGAGCGTCAAATTCCGGTTTCGGCCACGCGCCGCCCGTTCCCAGGTACACCACGTGGATCTTGACCGGTGGCAGCGCGGGCCAGCCGCTCGCCTCCGCCGCCTGCATGGGACGCGCCGCCAAGCCGCCCGCCAACAACAGACCACCCGCCGCGGTCGCGCCCAGAAACTCACGCCGTGTCACGCCACTACTCATCGCGTTGATCCTTGTGTGTGGAGGAGATGCCAGGATAGGGCCATGATAGGATGAGGCACCCCGCCGGGTCAATTCGCGGCGTCGACGGCCCCGGCTCGAGTTGCCGCCCGCCGCCGCGCCGACCCGGTTTCCAGTGGCGGAAGGTGGCAGCAGAAGGAACGGGACATGCGGCAGCCAATGGCGTACAATGTGAGCCATGTTGTGCCAAACGAGGTGGCTAGCGCGCCGTCGTTGACACGGGCCCGAGGACATGTGACGGAGTGAGCGTGCGCCATGTCTGGTGATCCCAATGACCAGCGATTGCAGGACAGCGGCTGGTACTATCTGGAGGGGGGCGAAACGCGCGGCCCGGTGGCAGCCGCTCAGTTGCGGCGTCTGTTCCAAGCCGGGCAATTGGGTCCGGACACGCTGCTGTGGCGGCCGGGCATGCAGGACTGGCAGTCTGCCCGTGCGCTCCAGGGAACCACCCCGCCCCGCACGTCGCCGTCCGGTGTGCCCGGCCCGGTTGCCGACCCGGCGCCGAGTGCGTCTTCTCCCTCACCCGACGCCGCGCGGCGTCTGCCGTTGCTGATTGCCGGGGCTGGGATCGGCGTTTTCATCTTGCTGGGGGGAATCGCTATCGGCTGGCTGCTCCGCTCGCCAGGCGCCGAGCCGCCGGCGAGCCAGCAAGCGGCTGCCCCGGCGGCACCTACGGCACCGGCAGTTCCCGACCCAGCGCCGCAGTCTCCGTCGGTGTCTCCTGCAGCCGAGGCTGCGGCGGGCCCCGTGGCATCGCGGTATCAGGTCATCGACCTGCATCGCTGGTTCAACAGCGGCGTGGCCGGGTTAATGGTGGTGTCGCAGGACATGCACTACCAGATCCTCGCACGCCTGGAATTGATGCCCCGCCAGGCTGATGGCATACGGCAGGTGACGCAGGTGGTGGAACAGGCGCGATTGGTCCAGGCTGACGAGACGTCGCGGGCCACGTGCCAATCGGCGCTCAGCGACCTGGTCGGGCGGCAGTTCTCGTACACGCTCAATCAGCTGGACGAAATCACCGCGTTCCCGGGACTCGGGCCCCACGCGGTGAGTCAGCCCGCCGCGCTGCCGCTCGAGCAGGCGGGGCTGCGCGTCGCACTGATTGACGAAGCCGGATGGCGCGATATCGCACAGTGTTCGTTCCAGCGCCCGCAGCCGGACATTGCCGACGGCCAGTCCTGGAATCGCCCCGTGATGCGCAGTTGGCAGCCGTGGGGTGCCTGGCGCGGCGTCACGACCTACACGCGGCGCGGGCCCGCAGCACCGGGTATTTGCTGCGACTACGTGCATGCCGTGTCGTTTGTGCCGTCCGAACCGTCCGGGGGTGGGCTCTCATTGCCGCTGACGGGTGCCCAATTCCAGCCGGCGGCAGCCGCCGGCTCGTTTGTGTTCGACGCTGAGCGGGACCGACTTGTCGAGGCACGCGAGGTCTTCCACGTCAAAGGCACTGTCACTACCAGCGTGATGGGAACCGAAACGCACCTGCAGGTCGAGGAGCGCCAGGAACTGTCGATCCAGATCAGCGACCAGAACCCCTGGCTGCCGGGGCCATGAAGGCGGGCAATCCGGCTGCTTGCCGGAGCGGACGATGACGATCCCTGTACCTGTACCTGCACCTGTGCCTGAACTTGCACCGCGAACGTGCGGAGGAGACCGTTTACGATGCTGACGAGACTCATTGCCGGACTCCTGCTTGTTCCCCTCTCCTGCGCTGTACACCCGCCCGTCGGTGCCCGCCTGGCAGTTGGTGCCGAGCCGCAGCCGCCGGCGCGGATTGACCTGGACACGGGGCATCCGTGGCGGCCGCCATTCGGACTGCAGCGCGTCGGCCGCCCCCTGCTGGTCAACGTGGAAATCACGACGCCTGCGGCGTCTGACACCGCGTACACACTGATTGCCCGGCGCGGCGGCCAGGAACTCGGCCGCTTCGCACTGGATCTGGCCGGTCGCTCGCCTGCGGTGTGCCAGGTGGCGCTCAACCCCTGGCCCACGGACGTCGCGGTGGTCGCCCAACAGGCGGGCGGGGAGGCCGTGGAGCTGGCACGCCAGCCGGTTGACCTTCCGAACTGGGAAGCTGCCGTCGTCGCCCGACCCGATCAACTGATCCATCCGGTGGATCTCGGATGCATCCTGGTGCCGTCCGACTGGCTCCTGTTGCGCGGCGACCAGGGGGGCACGATCGAAGGTGCTGCGCTGTGTCGAACGCGCAGCCTGCCCGGCGCGAGTGTGACTGCCTGGTTCGCGTCGGCGCCAGCTGTCACAACCCGGACGGAACTGGGCCTGGTGCAGGATCACCCTGCGCTGTTCCACCTGCCGCTTCCGGCGGCCCCGGTCGGACTCGATCGAGACACGCTCCACGTGCGCGTCGACGCCGCAGACGGCGAGCAGTTGTGGTTGCACGCGATCCCGACGATGCTGGTCCAGCACCCGCCGCGCTGGCCGGCCTTCGGCGCGGCAGAGACAAAGCTCCGCTACGATGCCCCCATCTCGGTCCGCGCCGATGACGGCACCTATACGTCGCTGAGCTACCAGCAGGCGTGGGATCCCCGGCTGCAGGACGTGGTGGTGGCGCTGCCCAATGGGGCCCGTTTCGTGTTCTGGCGCGGTTCCAGCTACGTGCCGTTCTGGACCGGACGGCACAACACCGGGCTCAGTTACGAATGGGCAGAGACGAGTCCGCCTCCGGATGGATATACGGATTGTGTTGAGCCGTTGATGGACAAGGAGCTGCGCTACGGCCGCGTGACGATTGTCGAGTCGACGCCGGCCCGGGTGCACGTACGCTGGAGTTACCAGTCGTGCGACTTTCAGTACAAGGTCTGGGGCGATTCGGCGGTGGAGGACTTCTATTTCTATCCGGACGGCTTTGGCACCCGCACGCTGACGATCCAGAGTGTGCCGACCGGGGACTATGAACTGGGCGAGTTCATCATCCTGACGCCGCAGTCGACCTATCCGCTGAGTGTGCTGCCGCCCGACCTGGTGGATGTGCTGTTCCTCGACGGCGAGAAGCGGGCGTTGCGTTTCCCGTTCTTCGCGGACGAGCAGGGGGAGAAGGTCCAGTCGCGCGAGATGCCGGCACTCTACCGTATCCGCCTGCACCGCGACGAATCGCTGGCTGCCGTCTGCTTCAATCCGCGCGAGCAGAAGCTGCCGCCGGCCATCTTCGCGCCGTTCTTCGATCAGGGCCAGCTGGTGACGCCGACCTACTGGGGCAGCCATTGGCCGTTGGCGCGCGGCAAGACCACCGGCTGGGCCATCGACGACCGCGTGCAGGCGACGCCGTGCCACAACAGCGTGATGAGTTGGGCTCGCACGCGTCCCGAACCGGTGCGCGTGGCACGGACCGAAACGCTCGACACGCTGGGCCGCGCACAACCCATGCTCATCCAGACCTGGGTCTGGCTGATTGGCATGAGCGATGCCGACGACGCGCGGCTGCTGCAGTGGGCGCGCAGCTTCTCCGCCCCTCCGTCGCTGCAGGTAGACGGAGCGCGGCTGGAAGCTGAGTCGTACATTCCCGAACGGCGGGCTATCCGGCTCGTCGCGGAGTCCAGTACGATCGCCATCACCGTCCGCCCCGGCGCGGTGTGTGTCAATCCGGTGTTTGAACTCAGCGGACTCCCGAACTCCGCCCCCAGTTTCCAGGCACTTGCCCGCGTGGAACTTGCTGGACGGCGGCTGGCGGCATCTGAGTTTGCCTGGGATGGCCAGACCCTGTGGATCGATGCCACGCTGACTCAGGACACCCCCGTGCGAGTTGAGTTGGCGACCGACCCGCCGGCGGCGGACCAGTGCCCGGCGTCCGCGCCGGCCAGCGACGTGGGTGCCGGCACGGCTGAGCAGGCCACCGGCCCTTGACACACAGGTGGCACGCCAGGTGCAACGGTGACGTCCCGGCGGCTGGGGGTGTGGCTGGCTGAGCTGGGGGCTCCATCGGTTGTCACCCGATCCGGAAGCTGTATACTGGCCGTGCGCTGCGCACAGCAGAGCCGGTCTTGCGGGTTCCGTTCTGGGCCTCACCCGTGCGGCGCGGCTCGTTGGAGACATCTTGTACGGCTGGAGTCTTCCGTGGCAGGAGGCGATGACATGGCAACACGTGAGAAACGTCGGGTACGCACGCTGCGCGATCGGCTTTCCCACTTGAACTACACCCAGGCCTGCAAATTGTTGGGGCCTCAGGCCACGCGACTGATGCGCCGCAGCGGGAAGCTGCTGCAGCACGTGGAATTCGATCGCGACGTCTACCTCCGCGGCGATCTGTTTCGGCTCACGCTCCCCGACGCGGCGCCGGATAAGCCGCCGGTGCGGGTCACGATCACACTCAAGAGTGACCAGCTGCGGCGTCTCTGCTGCAATTGCGATTGCTGTCACGGCACGTGTGAGCACATCGCAGCTGCCCTGTCGTTTATCCTGGATGAGAAATTTGCGCTGGGACTCTCGGAGATTCCCAAGGAAGGCACGCCGCTGGAGCTGCTCAGCGAAGCGGACCTGGAGTTGCGGGCCATCGCCGAGCGGATGCAGCGGGCGAAGCACGAGCGGTTCCGACTGACCTCCCAGAAACCGAAGACGCCCTGGACCGACTATGTTGTGACCAGCGGGTCGTCGGGCAAGACGTACCGCGTGGCGCTCCGCGGACTTGAACGCGGCGATTCGTATTGCTCGTGCCCGGACTTCCGCACCAACACGCTGGGCACGTGCAAACACATCCTCTACGCGCTGCAGCGCGTGAAGGCGCGGTTTTCTGCGACGCAGCTGGCGCGGGGATTCTGCCAGCGCGGCTTCGCCGTCCACCTCAGGTACGGCCGGCAGATCGAACTGCGGCTGCTGACCCCGGCGGACCTGTCCCCCGCGTGGAAGAAACGCCTCGGCAGCCTGCTCGATCAGCCGGTGGAGGATGTCGGCCAACTGCTGAC
>DAISIS010000384.1:0-5576 GCA_036821925.1 Pirellulaceae bacterium | reverse complement strand
TGAACGGCACCGCCACGGCGCTGCTGATTTCCCCCATCCCGTTCCTGGGACCGATCGCGTCGGTGCGCGTCGGGCGTCTGGAGGGGCAGTTCATGCCGTTCCCGACCCACGAGGAGCTGGAGGAGAGCGAGCTGGACCTGGTGGTTTCGGGGACCGAGCAGGCGGTGGCCATGATTGAGGGGTTTGCCCGCGAGCTGCCGGAAGACACCATGGCGGCGGCCATCGACTACGCGCATGGCGTGATCAAGGAGATCATTGCGCTGCAGCGCGAACTGGCCGCGCAGGTGAACGTGCAGAAGATCGAGTTCGTGCCGCCGCCCGACGACGGGCTCTTCGATCGGCTGAAGGACCGGTACTACGAGGAATTCAAGACCGTCAAGCGGACGGAGGGCAAGCAGGCCCGGGCGGAAGCCGTGATGGCGCTGCGCACCCGCGCGCTGGCCGAAGTGATTCCGGATCCGGAGGCTGAAGGAGCGGTGACGCAGCTCGCCTTCGACGCGGCCTGGCATCGCCTGGAATCCGCGGTGATCCGCGATCTGATTCTGGCGGGCACGCGTCCCGACGGCCGCGGATACAAGGACCTCCGCCAGATCCAGTGCTCGGTCGACGTCCTGCCGCGCACGCACGGCTCGGCCGTGTTCCAGCGTGGAGAGACCCAGGCGATGGTCACCGTCACGCTCGGCACGGCGCGCGACGAACAGCGGGTTGACGGGCTGGTCGACGAGTACTCGAAGAAGTTCATGCTCGACTACAATTTCCCGCCGTTTTCGGTGGGGGAATGCCGGCCGATCCGGGGTCCGGGCCGCCGCGAAATCGGCCACGGGGCGCTGGCGGAGCGGAGTGTCAACCCGGTGCTGCCGGATCCGGAAGAGTTCCCGTACACCGTGCGCGTGATCTCCGACATCCTGGAATCCAACGGCTCGTCGTCGATGGCCTCCGTCTGCGGTGCCACCCTCGGCCTGATGTCGGCCGGCGTACCGATCAGCAATCCGGTGGCCGGCATCTCCGTGGGGCTGGTGCAGGAGTCGTCCGACAAGTGGGTGTTGCTCACCGACATCATCGGAGACGAAGACCACTACGGCGACATGGACTTCAAGATCGCCGGCACCCAGAACGGGATCACCGGGATCCAGCTTGATCTGAAGATCAGCGGCATCAGCCCGGACGTTATTCGGGCCACCATGGTGCAGTCGCGCGAAGCGCGGATCGAGATTCTGCGCAACATGCTCAGCACGATCTCGCGCCCCAAGGACAGCATCTCGCCGTGGGCGCCGCGGCTGATCCGCACCAAGATCGATCCGGACAAGATCGGTGCCCTGATCGGGCCGGGCGGCAAGAACATCCGGATGATCCAGGAGACGACGGGGACGGTCATCGAAGTGGACGACGACGGGACCGTGACCGTGGCGGGCAACAGCAAGGAGTATGTCGAACAGGCGTTGGCGCAGATCGAGGCCTGCACCGCCACCGTGCAGATCGGCAAGATCTACACCGGGCGTGTCAGCAGCATCAAGGATTTCGGCGCCTTCGTGGAAATCCTGCCGGGGCGCGATGGGCTGTGCCACATCAGCGAACTGTCGGACGGCTACGTCAGCAGCGTGACCGACGTCTGCAGCGAAGGGGACGAGATGAAGGTCATGGTGATCGGCGTCGACGACCACGATCGCGTCAAGTTGAGCCGCCGGCGCGCTATGGAAGAGCTCGGGTTGAAGGACGATCTGCCAGCCGCGGAAGGGGGCGACCGGGGCGACCGGGGTGACCGGGACCGACCTCGCCGCTCGCGGGGCGGCGATCGCGGTGACCGGGGCGATCGCGGTCGCCGGCGCGACTAGGGCCGGGTGGAGAGACCTTGCCGTGATGCGTGCTGCGTCGGACGCTGACATCGACCGCGACCTGGTCGCGGAGCACGAGCATCTGGTGTCGCACTACAACGAACTGGCGGAACTGGCCGGTTCGTTGGCGCATGAGATCAAGAACCCGCTGGCCGTGATCCGCATGAACATGGATCTGCTGGCGGAAGATCTGGCGGACGCGGAGACGCCGCGCGAGCGCCGCGCCCGGGCGAAGATTGACGTGGTGCACGATCAGTGCACGCGTCTGGAGAATCTGCTCAACGACTTCCTGAAATTCGCGCGGGTGCGGTCACTGGACCTGGCGCCCGCCAATCTGAATGAACAGGTGTTGTCGGTGCTGCGGCTGTTCGACGTCCAGGCGCGCGAGTGCGGCATTCGCGTCCTGCCGCATCTGGATAACGAACTGCCCAGCGTGATGCTGGACCGGGAGACCATCCGTGCCGCGCTGATGAACCTGGTCAAGAACGCCCTGGAGGCCATGCCGGACGGCGGTTCGCTGACAGTCATCACGCGGATTACGCGCAACGGCGTCGCGCTCGACCTGATCGACACCGGGACCGGGATGGACGAGCCGACGGCGCTGCACATGTTCGACGCGTTCTATTCCACCAAGGACGGCGGCTCCGGGCTGGGGCTGCCCACGGCGCGCAAGATCATCGAGGCGCATGGCGGGCGGATCAGTGTGCAGAGCGATGTGGGGCGGGGGACGAAATTCACCCTCGAATTCGTCACGCCACGCCGCATCTGACGGCCGCCCGCCCGTCCGCCCGCCCGTCCGGTTCATTCCCGCCGAGTGGACCTACAGGCAAACCGCGGGATCTTGTATCATCGAAGGCATGTCTGAGTCTCCTGCTGCTTCCGCGACCACGATTCGCGTGCTGATCGTCGACAACGACCCGGCGCTGGCCCAAGCGATGGCCGAGAGCCTGGAACGGGTAGGGTATCCCTGCCAGGTCGCCACGTCCGGACCGGACGGCGTGCGGCACATCGAGCAGGACGCCTTCGATGTCGTGATCACCGATCTGGTGATGAACCAGGTGGACGGCATGGAGGTGCTCGCCCGCGCCAAGCAGTACCTGCCCGCCGCCGAGGTGATCATGGTGACCGGCCACGCGTCGGTGCCCAAGGCGGTGGAGGCCATGCAACTGGGGGCCTTCAACTTCCTGGAGAAGCCGATCACCCCCAACCGGCTGCGGGCTGTGACCGAGCGGGCGGCCGATGCCGTGCGGCTGCGGCGCGACAACTTCGAACTCAACAAACGGCTCGATGAGCGTTTCGGGTTCGAAGGGATCGTCTACACCAGTGAGAGCATGAAGCAGGTGATCGATCGGGTCAAACGGATCGCGCCGACGGACGCCACTGTGCTCATCACGGGTGACAGCGGCACCGGCAAGGAACTGATCGCGCAGGCCATTCACCAGAACAGTCCCCGCAAGGGCAAACGCCTCTTCCCGCTCAACTGCGCCGCGGTGGCCGAGAACCTGGTGGAGAGCGAGTTGTTCGGGCATGTGAAGGGGGCCTACACCGACGCGCGGACCGACCGGGTGGGCGCTTTCGAGTACGCCAACGGCGGGACATTGTTTCTGGACGAAGTGGGGGACATGCCGCGCGCCACGCAGACGAAGCTGCTCCGCGTGCTCGAAGAGAACCGCATCTCGCGGGTGGGGGACAACAAGCCGATTGACGTGAACGTGCGGGTGCTGTCGGCGACTAATCGCAGCCTGGAGGAGGCGATTGCCACCGGCGAGTTCCGCGAGGACCTGTACTACCGGCTCAAGGTGGTCACGCTGGCCCTGCCGCCGCTGGCCGACCGGCGGGAAGACGTGGTGCCGTTGATGGAGCACTTCCGGCGGCAGTTTGCCAAGCATCATCGCAAGAACGTGGAGCGGTTTTCGCCCGACGTGCGGCGGCGGTTCTACGAGTTCCCCTGGCCGGGCAACGTCCGCCAGCTGCGCAATGCGGTCGAAACGATGGTCGTCCTGGACGGCGACGGGATCCTGGGGGTGGACGACCTGCCGCCGGAACTGGCGGGGCCCAAGCCTCCGTGCGCGGCGGCCTCCCCGGGGCTGGACCGTCTGGTGGGGCAGCCGATGGACGCGTACGAACGGCACGCGATCGAGGAGACGCTCAAGCTGACCAACGGCAATCGGGAAGAGGCGGCCCGCATCCTGGGCATCGGCGCCCGGACGCTGTACCGCAAGCTCGAGAAGTACGGAATCAACTGAGTGACTGTGGCATGAACAGGGATCTGGAAGCTCCTGAGATTCGGGCGTTGCCGGCCAGCGTCGTCAACAAGATCGCGGCGGGCGAAGTGATTGAGCGCCCGGCCAGCGTGGTGAAGGAACTGCTGGAAAACGCCGTCGATGCCGGCGCCACCCACATTGACGTCACGGTGGAGCAGGGGGGCAGCGCGCTGGTGCGGGTGAGCGACAACGGCTGCGGCATCCGGGCCGACCAGCTGCCGCTGGCCGTGGCGAGCCATGCGACGAGCAAGATCAGTCAGGCGGACGACCTGTTTCAAGTGCGGTCGCTGGGGTTCCGCGGCGAAGCGCTGGCCTCCATGGCGGAAGTGAGCCAGCTGTTGCTGCGCAGCCGCGTGGCGGCCGCGCCGGCCGGTGCGGAGCTGGAGGTGACCGGCGGCCGCGTCGGCACCGTGCGCCCCTGCGGCTGCCCGGTCGGCACGACGCTGGAAGTGCGTCAGCTGTTCTTCAACACCCCCGTACGCCGCAAGTTCCTCCGTACGACCCAGACGGAAATCGGGCATACGGTCGAGGCCTTCACACGCATCGCGCTGGCCTGCCCCGACACCCACATGACGCTGCGGCACAACGACCGCGTGCTCTACGATCTGCCGGCGGTCGACCGCTGGGTGGAACGCATCCGGGCACTCTTCGGCGCGGAATTGGGGGAGAGCCTGATCTGGGTCGAGAGCCGCGTGGAGGAGGTCCACCTGACCGGCTACGTGGCGGAGCCGAGTGTCAGCCGTGGCAGCAATCGCATGCAGTACCTGTTGCTCAACGGCCGGCACATCCGCGATCGGTCGCTGCAGCACGCGTTGAGCGAGGCGTATCGCGGTCTGCTGCTGACCGGGCGTTTCCCGGTCGCCTTCCTGCGGCTCGAGATGCCGCCGGAACTGGTCGACGTGAACGTGCATCCGGCGAAGCTGGAGGTGCGTTTTGCCGACGGGCGGCGGCTCTACAGCCAGCTGCTGGGCACGCTCCGCAACAAGTTCCTCACGACCGATCTGACCGCCCGCGCGCAACTGCCTCCGGCCGATGACACGGAGCTCGATCACGGACTCGATCGCCGCCAGGCGGAGTCGCACCGCCAGGCGACGATCCGCTGGGCACGCGGGGCGGCAGGCGAGGCGGCAGCGTCGCAGCCGGCGCACCTGCCGCTGGCCCCGGCCGTCCCCGAGTTTCGGCCGTTTGGCGCAGATCGGACCGCGCCGGACGGGCCGCGAGCGCCGGCTGGGCCGTTGGCGCCGGACGGCATTGGGGAGCTGCCGCCGGCGCGGGCGGACGCCCCGCATGCCTGGCCGCCGCCGCCGGTGGCCGCAGGGTTGCAGGTCCACAACCGGTACCTGGTGACGGAGACCGAGGAGGGGCTGGTCGTGATCGATCAGCATGCGCTGCACGAGCGGATCCTCTACGAGCAGTTGCGCCAGCGCGTGCTCGCCGGCGTGCTGGAATCCCAGCGGCTGCTGGTGCCGGAGCCGGTGTC
>DAISIS010000383.1:0-5581 GCA_036821925.1 Pirellulaceae bacterium | reverse complement strand
ATGCGCGCAGGCAGGCGTTGAGCTGCGATTCGCCCCAGCTGCAGCAGCTGCTGCAGCGCACGGCGCACTTCGAGACGATGTTCCTGGTGGGCTATACGCAGCAGCGTGACGGGAAACTCTACGACACGGTGGCCGTCATCGAAAAAGGCCGACTGATCGGCTCGTACGACAAGGCGATGCCGATCTTCCCGTACCTCACAGCGGGCCGCGCGTTTCCGGTCTTTGAAAGAAACGGGCTCACATTCGGTATCATCATCTGCGCCGATGGCGGCTACATCGAACCGGCGCGCATTCTGGCACTCAAAGGCGCCCAGATCATCTTCGCGCCGCACTACAACTTCGTGGCGGACCCAGTCGATCACTACCAGATGGTCCGCCACGACCACGTGGCGCGGGCCGTGGAAAACGGCGTCTACTTCGTGCGCGGCAACAATGTCGTGCCAGACCGGGCCGTCGAGGGGCTGGGCGATCTGGGTTATGGCTATGGCGACAGCTACGTGCTGGACCCGCACGGCGAGATCGTCGCCGGCGCCGGGCTGAATGCAGAATGCCTGATGATCTACAACCTGGATCGGGAAAGGAAGTACCGCAATCAGCCGGTGACTCGCAGCCAGACCTCGGCCCGGGAACTGCTCGGGATACTGTCGGAGGTGGTGTGGTAGGAGAGTGTTCAGTGTTCAGTGTTCAGTGTTCAGTGTTCAGTCTTCAGGGTTCTGGGTTTTGGGTTTTGGCTGGTGGGTGGTCGGGGGTGTTCGCGGGCAGGTGCGTTTCAACGTAGGTCGTCATCAGCCGCCGCAGATGCAGCGTCGTGTTCTGGCCTTCCCGAATCGCGTGCGTGCGGTTCGGATAGGCCATCATGCTGAACGGCTTGTCGAGACGGACCAACTCGTTGATCAGCATCTCGGTCGTCTGGTAATGGCAGTTGTCGTCCCCCGTGCCATGAATCAGCAGCAGATGGCCCTGGAGCTGGTGCGCAAAGTTGATGGGTGACCCCTGAATGAAGCCCTCGGGATTATCTTCGGGCAGGCCCATGTAGCGTTCCTGATAGATGGAGTCGTAGTAGCGCTGATTCGGAACCGGCGCAACCGCGATGGCCGTCCGATAGAGCTCCGGAAACTTGAAGATCAGGTGCAGGGCTGTGGAGCCGCCGCCGCTCCAGCCCCACACGCCGACGCGCGCAGGATCCAGGTAGGGGCGTTCCTGCAGGACCGCGGTCAATGCCGCGGCCTGTTCCTGGGGCGCCCCAATGCCGACCTGGTGAAACGCGTTCTTGCGCCAGACGCGGCCGCGCGGCGCCGGCGTGCCGCGGTTGTCGAAACTCATGACGACATACCCGCGCTGGGCCAGCCTCCAGTGCCACAATGCCTGGTCCCCACCCCACCGGTCCAGCACCGTCTGCGCCGCCGGTTCGCCGTAGACGTAGACCAGCAGCGGGTACTTCCGGGACGGGTCCAGATCGGGCGGCTGCAGGCACCATCCGTCGAGCACGATTCCCTGGCCGACGTCGACGCGCAGGAACTCGGTGGCCGGCCGCCGCAACTGCTGCACGTTCGCACGCACGGCCTGGTTCGCCTCCAGCACGCGCAGCGTCGCGTGGGTCGGCAGCGACACGAGTTCCACGGTGGGCGGGCGGTCCAGCGCCGACGAGGTGACGATGGCCGCCCGCCCCCCCGGGGCGATGCGATACGTGCAGGTCCCCTCAACCGTGCCCGGCGTGAGGCGGGTCAGCCCGGAGCCATCCCACTGCACGCGGTACAGATAGCGCTGGCACGGATTGTCCGGCGACGCGATGAAATACAGGCACCGCTCCCCCTCGTCCACGTCCAGCAACTCGATGACATCATACTCGCCGGGCGTGGCCAGCTTCAGGCTGCCGTCGGCCCGGGACACGAAGTACACGTGCCGCCACCCGTCCCGCTCGCTGATCCACGTGCACGACGTGCCGTCAGCCAGCCACTTCATCTCGTCGTGCACGTCGACCCAGGCCTCGTCACACTCCTCGAAGAGCACCGTCACCTCGCCGGTCGACGCCTTGGCGATCAGCACGCGATTGACATTCTGGCGCCGATTCAGCTGCTGCAACACGATCTCGTCCGCGTTGAGCCACTCCATGCGCGCAATATAGTGTTCACGCGGGTCGCCAGGCACGTCCAGCCAGCAGGTCGCGCCGCCGTCCAGCCGCACCACACCCACGCGGCACGCCGGATTGGTCTGCCCCACCTTCGGATATGCGAACTCCGTGACGCGCGGATACAGGTTGTCGGTGTTGTTGACCAGCGCGAACTTGGGCACGCCGCTGCTGTCCAGTTGCCAGTAAGCGATCGCCTGGCCGTCGGGACTCCAGCGGAATCCGTGGCGCAAGGACAGTTCTTCCTCATACACCCAGTCGAACGTGCCGTTGACCACGTCGGGCGAGGCGGTGGCGGTCATCGCGCGGACGGTCCGATCGCGCAGGTCTTCGACCCAGATGTTCCGGTCGCGCACATAGGCCACATGGCGCGCCGTGGGAGAGAAGCTGGCAAACATCAGCGACGCGGGGGGCGCATCGCCGCCCAACCGCCGCAGCTCGCGGCTGGCCCGGTCCAGCAGCCAGTAATCGCCGCGCGTGTTCTGCCGCCACACGCGTTGGCCGTTCGTGAAGATCAGGACGAGCGACTGGTCGGGCGACCAGGCGTAATCGTCAACGTGCAGCGCTCGTGCGGACCCGGGCGGCACCAGCAACTCCGCCGGCACCAGGACCGTGCGTTGGCCGGTGACGACGTCGTAGCGGACCAGCTCCACGCCCCCGTCGAAGGTGGCTTCACTCACACAGTAGGCCGCCCCCGCGTCGAGCCAGCGCGCGTCAACGTCAGCCACCTGAAACTCGCGCCCCGCGAAGATGCGCTCGAGCGTCAGCTCCGACCGGCCCGTGTCGATCTCCTGGCTCACCGCCAGCGGGCCGGGCCAGCAGACCGCCAGCGCCAGCAGCCAGCCCATCTTACGCGGCACACCCATCATCTGACCGTCGCCTCCACTACTGTACGTTCCAGCCCGCCAGGCCACCGCGGCGTCTCCGTTGTCTCGACTCGGTTTCCACTCGTCCTCACCCGCACTCCCGCCGCCAGCCTGGCGGGACACCAGCGCCAGCATGCGTCGCCGCTCGGTCCGTGTCAATTCCGCAGCCCCGGCCCCCCGGTTGCGGCGCGCCCCATCATCGTGCCCTCGGCGCAATTGCGCAATTGCCGCGTGCGGAATTGACGGCGCTGAGCGTTTGAGGCATGATGACAAGCGGCGACGTCCGTCGTCTGCCTGCGACTCCCCGCAACCGCAACCGCAACCGCAACCGCTTCAGTCACCCCGACGATCGACCGTCTCGGACACCGACCTGGAAACAGATGGCCCCCGCTTGTCGGCCGACTCCCGATGAGTCCCGCGTTCCTTTCCCACCGCGCCGGAGCATGTTATGAACGCCATGATGCGCAGAGGTTCGCGTCATCCGCTTGACCGCCGGCTGCGGCCGGACGCGAACCGACGATGTTGGCTGATGCTGACGGGTCTGGTGACGTTGGCCCAGGGTGCGCTGGCCGCGGCCGGGCAGGACCAGCCGCTCGCGCACGTGCGGCAGGTGGACATCGTCCACATGACGCACACGGACATCGGTTACACGGATCACCCGGCGGTCTGCCGGGAACAGCAGGTCCGCTACCTGGACATCGCGCTCGATGCCGTGCGGGCGACCAGCACCCGGTCGGCGGACGAGCGTTTCCACTGGACTGCCGAGACGACTCTGGCGGTGGACGACTGGTGGCGGCGCGCCACGCCGGAACGTCGGCAGCTCTTTCTGGAAGCGGTCGCCAGCGGCCAGCTCGAGATCACTGCGCTGCCGATGAACCAGACGCCGACACTCGATGCGACCCAATGGCACACGCTGCTGCACTGGCTGCCGGAAGAGCTGTGGCAGCAGGTCCAGCCGCGGGCTGCGGTGCAGAACGACGTGAACGGCCTGCCGCGGGCTGGCGCGATCGCGCTGCTGGACCGCGGCGTGCACACGCTGCTGATGGGCATCAACCCGACCAACGGCGCGCCGCCGACGCCACAACCGGCAGCCTTCTGGTGGAAGATGCCGGACGGGCGCCGCCTGTTCGTCTGGCTCGGCGATCACTACACGCGCGGTTTCTACTACTTCCACTCCGAGTCGTGGCGGCGGGGTCCGGTGCCCGAGTCGACGGACACGCGCTACCGGCCGGCACGGCCCGGCGAGTTGTTCGCGGCGGACGACGCATCGGTGCGGCGCGCGCACACGCGGCTGCTGAGTGAACTCCAGGCGCTCGAAGCAGCGGGATACACGTACCCGCGCGTGATCGCCTCGGTCACCAACGAATGGCGGATGGACAACGATCCCCCCTATCCGCCGCTGGCAGACTTCGTGGCGACCTGGCGGCGGCTGGGGTTGCAGCCCACCCTGCGCATGACGACCGTCGGCGACGCCCTGCAGCGGATGCAGGAGGAGATCGGCGACCAGGTGCCGGAATGGACCGGGGAGTGGACCGACTGGTGGGCCAATGGCATCGCGTCGGGGCCCCGCGAAGTGGCCGCCAGCCGCCGCGCCAAACGGCTGACCGCCGCCGCGCTCTCGCCGGTGTGGGGACCGCTGGACGACCCGGCGCGGCAGGCCGCTCAAGAGATCGTGCGCGAGCTGTGCCTGTTCGACGAACATACCTGGGGGGCCAGCGACAGCGTGGGGCAGCCCCACAGTCTCGACACCTGGGCGCAGTACAACGAGAAGGCCCGCGCCGCCTACCACCCCATGGCGCTGGCCAAACTGCTCCTCGCGCAGCGGGCGCGCACCGCCGTCTACCCGCGCGACGCAGGACTGTACGTGGCCAACACGGCGGCGGGCCCGTGGAGCGGCTGGGTGACCATGCCCGCCTCCTGCCTGCGCGGCGACTTCCACTCGCTGGTCGACCCGGACACACAACAGCGCACGCCCCTGGTGTTCGCGGCCGGGTACCAGCCTCACGTCGTGCCGTCGGGACCGGAAGTCGTCTCGGCCCTGAACAGCTCCGAGACCTTCCCCGACCGCGGCCCGGATGCGCACGTGCGGTTCTGGGTCAGCGCGTTGCCGGGGGAATCGATCCGGAGATATCTGTTGAGCGCTGAGCAGGTCAGTGCGCCGCCACCAGCGGCCGGGCAGCGTGTGGAGCTGGACGCGCAGGGCTGGCCCGTTTCGGCGATCTGGGACGGGATGGACAAGCCCTTGTTTGGCGCCGGCACCGGGGATTTCCAGTCGGTCGCCATCACAGGGTTTGCCGGGCGCTGGGCGTATCCACAAATCCTCGGCACGCTGGACCCGGGGGAGCGCGAGGCGTTGCGTGCGGCGCGTCTGCGCGTCGAGCGGGCCACGGCGCAGGAGCCGGCGGAGGTGCAACAGAACCCGCACACCACGGTCTACACCCAGTTCCTCACGCATTCGCGCCTGCAATGGCTGCAGCGGGAGCTGGAAGTCTGGCACGACACGCCCCGCGCGCGGCTGACGCTGCGGCTGCACCGGACACCGAGCGAGTTGCCGGAGCTGTTCTTTGCTGGCTTCGCGCTCCCCTGT
>DAISIS010000382.1:0-5624 GCA_036821925.1 Pirellulaceae bacterium | reverse complement strand
GGCACGTGGGGGACGTGCACCGGTTCGCCTTCGACCCGGCAGCGCTGGCCGACGACGCGCAGATCGCGCAGCTGCGGGGATGCGGTGAAACGGTTCAGACGGTGTACCACACGCACGGCTGGAACAGCGCCTGCGGCAACTGCAACCAGCACGCGAAATGCCCGCTGGCGGAAGCGGTCCCCAGCCTGCTGGACTACCAGCTGATCGAGTCGCTGTTTCCCAGCAAGACGACCCTCCTGCCGATCGCCGGGCGCAAACTGGGTGCGGCCGGCCGGCGCCCGGTGCTCGCAATCCACAGCTGGCGCGGTGGCCAGCTGCAGCCTCTCACCTGGCAGGAGTACCGCGACTGACCGGCGATCGGCAGGCCGGTGACACGTTGACAGCCAGAACCCGATTCCGAACGGAGAACCCAATGCCCGACATACTCGATCTCATTCGCCGCTGCGGCCTTGACCCGCGGCGTGTGCAGCTGAGCGCCGAGTTCCAGCAGACGCTGGCGCGGTACCTGGAGCAGACTGCGCCGGGGCAGCTGGAACCGCTGATCGACCTGCTGCGTGCGCAGGTGCGTTGCCACGAACTGGAGGCGGAGTGCAGCCGGGCTGCGGAGGCGGCGACGCAGCTGGAGCAGATGCTGCAGCAGCTGCTGTCCGGCACGGCGGTATTCTGCCGTCTGGAGCGGCTGCGTGAAACGCCCAGCGGGCCGCGCGCCGTCTGCCGCCAGGGGGGCGCGTTGCATGAGTTTTCGATTCACCCGGATGTGGACCTTGCCCAGCTCGCGCAGCTGCGGTCCTGGGACTATGTCGCGGTGCACGAGCAGGTGGTGGTCGGGCAATGGAGCAATGAGCCGTGGCTCCAGGTCAACGCTCAGGGCCAGGTGGTCGAATTCAAAGGGTACCAGGACCGCGCGCTGCACACCGTGCGTATCGCGGACGGGCCGCAGGAACGCGTCGCCGCGCTCGATCCGACGCTGTGGGACGTGCCGCTCTCACCGCGTTCGCGTCTGGTGCTCCACCGCGACGATCCTCACCGGGTCATCGCGACCGCCCCGGTGCAGCAGGCAGAGAGCCGCTTTGAGATCCCGATCGACCGGCTGCAGACGCGTCTGGAAGACCTGGCGGGGGTGGAGGACCTGGCCGCACGGTTGATCGAAGACATCCTGGTACGGACCTGTTGTCCCGACGTGCGCGACCGGTTCGGACTCGAGCCGCTCAAAGGCGTCCTCTTGTATTCGTACAAGCCCGGGATGGGCAAGACCGCGTTCATGCGGGCCATCGCGTTATGGCTGCACGAACACAGCGACCAGTTCGGTTTTGACGTCGTGCTCTATGCCGTCAAACCGAACGAGATGAAGTCGATGTGGCATGGCGAGGATGCCCGCATCGTGCGTGAGGACCTGTGGGGCGCGATTCGCGCGCGGCAGGCGTTGCCGCGCACCCGGGCGCTGGTCCAGCTGGTCGTACTCGACGAACTCGACTCGCTGGGCAAGCGGGCCGGCCGCGGGGACAGAGTGTTCTCGGCGGCCCAGTCGGAGTCGCTGGAGGCCATGCTGGTCGAAATGGATGGGCTGGTGTCACAGCCGGCGGAGGACGCCCTGCCCGCCTACGTGCTGGTAGCCGGCCTCACGAACCGCCCTGACCGCGTGGACGAAGCGGCCAAGCGGCCGGGCCGCTTCTCCCTGGTGCTGCCCATGCCCGACGTGGATCAGCAGAGCGCCGAGGAAGTCATGGCGATCTACGCGCGTGGCGCGGAGCTGCCCTGGTATGTCGGCGAGTCGGTCGAGACGAACGTGGCCGGCGAGGTGATTCGCAGCCAGTTCGTGCGTCCCGCGCTGGCCTGCGTGTTCAACATGGTCGTGCTCCGCTACGCCACTGAGTCGCAGCGGACGCACGACATCACGGCCGGACAGATGCTCGCCAACGCCCACTACATGGACGCGATGAACCGCGCCAAAAAGCGCGCGGCGCTCCGGTTCCTGCGCCACGAGAGCGTGCCCGCCGTGACGATCGAGGACGTCACCGACTGCCTGCTGGATGTAGCCTGCGAGACCGCGCGACAGATGGCCGCCGACCCGCAGATGCTGGTTCGCCAGCTGGACATCCAGGTGCCGGTGGCGCATGTGGATCAGGTGCCCCGTCACGAGCTGGAGCAGCATCTGTACGTCAAGCCCAGTCCGGTCTGATTCCGGCGGCAGAGAGGAGTACGCAGATGGCAGTGGTGAAATTCGGTGGCCGCGATGCGGAGCTGTCCACGACCGGCATCGACGGGCGCGGCCGATCGATCGAGTCGTGGCTGGTCACGCGCGAGATCCTGCAGGATCTGCCCGCTGCGCTGGACACGTGGGGCGTGAAGGTCTGGACGCACGATATCAACCGGCAGCAATTCGCAGGGGGCGGTGGCTCTGGCCTGTCGCCCGACTGCCTGCGGCACTGGACCGGCGCGGGGCAGAATTTCTACGCGGACTGCTCACACGTCGAATGCTGCACCGCGGCGACCAGGTATCCGCGCACTTTTGCGGCGCAAAGCATCAGCACGTTGCTGGCAGTCGAGGCCGCCCGCCAGCGGGCCCAGGCTCGTGCGGCGCCCGGCGTGGCGTACGCGCTCACAACCGCCAACGCCGACGCCCTGGATCCGGCCATCAGTTTCGGCACCCACATCTCGTTTCAGATCGCCCGCCCGCTGTGGGAAGACCTGCTGCTGGAGAATCGCCACCCCGCCATCCTGGGTTTCGTGACCAGCGCTCTGGCGGCTGCCGTCCCCTTCTTCGGTGCCGGCTACGTGCTGCCGCTCAAGAACGGCAGCGCCGTCTACAGTCTCAGCGCACGCGCCCACCATCTGTGCCGACTGAAGACCCTGTCCACAACGGAGGCCTTCCGGCGCGGGCTGCTCAACAGCCGCCGGGAGCCACACGGCCGGGACCATGACCGGCTCCACCTGATCTGCTGCGATTTCGGTCTGCTCGCGGCGGCACCCATGTTCTCGTTCATCCAGTGCCTGCTGGCGGCCGCGGAGGAAGGCTACTGCGGCATGAACCTCTACGACCCGCTGCGGGCCCTGCACACATGGAGCTGGAACCTCGATCTCCAGACCGGCCGCCTGCCGGCCACGGCCATGCTGGTCGATGGCCGCCACTTGACCCTGCCCGCCTACGTGCGCGAACTGGCCACCACTCTGCTGCGCATGTGCGAGGACGGTCTGATCGGCGAGGATGTCGCCCCGCAGGCCACCGAGATGCTGCCGCGGATTGTCGACCTGGCCAGCTACGCCGAGGAGGGATCGCTGCAGCAATGTGGCCGGCAACTCGACTGGGCCAGCAAACTGCTCTGCCTGATCCACGCCTGCCACCAGGACGGTCTGGCGTTGAGCGATGCGCGCATCCGTCTGGCCGATCACGACTTCAGCCACACGGACGCCGAGTACGGCACTGTCTGGCGTCTGTGGGATGCGGGCCTGGTCGACCCGCTTGTCGACCGGGCAGACGCGGTTGCCTGCCTAGCAGAGGGACCTGCCGAAAGCCGCGACTGGGGGCGCGGCCGCATCATTGACAGATTCTTCGACAGCGTCACCGATGTGGACTGGAGCTACGTGGATCTGCGGGTGGATGCCCAACACTGGAGCCCCCGGCTCCGCATCGAAATGCCCAGCCTGGACAGCCTGAGCAAGGACCGTTGCGGCACGTTGATCGACACAGCAGCCGATGCGGTCCAGTTGAGCCAACGGCTGGCTGATCGCACGGGCAGCGTGGTCCGGCACGCCGACCCGCTGGACGACATCTCGCACCAGGTGGCCTCCGGACCGGGCCGCCCGAGAACTTCTGACTCCTGAAAGGAACATCGACATGACGACGCAGCAGACCCGCACGCACCTGCCAACGCAACCGGCGCAGGTTCTGGACAGCGAACCGGCAGGCGGAAGCCCGTCAGGACTCCTGCAGCAGGCCGCCACGTACGGGAACATCGCCCGCCAGGCACTGGAAAACTGCCAGCTAGGGCTGAGCGCTGACGAGGCGTTGCGGCGCCGTCGCAACCAGTCCGGACAGTAGATCCGCCGCGGCCGTTGCGGGACCGAGCGCCCAGCCCACAGCCTGGGCTTTGCCTTTGCCTGTCTGACAGCGTCTGAGCGTCGCATTAGGAGGACATCATGACCAGCCTGCAGCCTGACATCCTGATCGGCGTCGAAACCGAATGCCTGACGGCGGTGCCGCGCGACCCAGCAAGCCTGGGTGAGGCGATCGCCCTCTTCCTGGACCGCCTGCGGCACCTCGCGCCGTCACTCCGCGCATACGGCGGGCTCTTCAATCCCTACGGCAAAGTCTACTGCGATTGCGGCCACATCGAGCTGGCCACCATCGAATGCGACTCCCCCTACACCGTGCCGCTCATCCTGGAACGACTCGAGATCCTGGCAGCGCAGGCCGTGGCGCAGATGGCCGCACAGGGCGTCCATTTCGTGTTGGCCAACAACAACCACTCCGGACTGCTCACACGCAACTGCCCGACGTTCGGTGATCATGAGAACTACCTTGTGGACCGGCATCCCAGCGCGTTCACCGAGGAGATGCTGCCGTTCCTGGTAACCCGACTCTATGGCGGAGCTGGCGGCGTATGCTATCCGTCCGGCCGGTTCGTGGCCAGCGTCCGGGCGACCCGCATGGAAGCGGCAGCGGGAGGTGGCACCACGGATGCCCGCGCCGTCCACAGTCTCAGCCGCGAAGAACACCACATGGGTCCGACGCCGACCCGGTATCGGTACCATCTGATTCTGGGGGACGGGCACCGCAGCCACTTCAACTGGGCGCTCCAGCTCGGCGCCACCGCTCTGGCGATTAAGGCGGCGACCACCGACCCGCAACTCCGCCGGGAACTGGCGCTGCTGCGCGGCGACTTCTCGCCCGATTGGATCACGACGCTTCGCCAGGTCAATGTCCTGGAGCGCGCCGGTCGCCCTCTTACCATTCACCCGCTCGTGGTCCGGACCCAGCGACTGTATCTCGAAGGCGCGCGCCGCTGGGCGGCCCGGCTCGACCCACCCCCAGCTTGGATCCCTCGGCTGCTCGGGGACTGGGAGCAGGCGCTGCGGGCGTTCGACCAGCTGGATCGCGTCTGGTTGGCGCGTCACCTGGACACGTTCGCCAAGTATGAGTTCTACACAGCCGTGCTGGCCGAAGCGGGACTGCCTTTCCACGCACTCTCCCGGCGTCCGAGCATGTTCCGCGAACTGGCGCTGCTCGATCAAAGCTACCACGAGTTCTGCAATCCCACGTCGGTGTTCACTCAATTGGAACGTGCCGGTGCGCTGGATCACCGGGTCGGCGCGAGGATTGAGCCGGGTCAGGAGGCGGAGCCGTACATACCCGAGGTCAACACCCGCGCCCGCGCACGAGCCCGGCTCATCCATGAACGTCAGGGGCAGTCCCAATTCATCGTTGACTGGGCGTACATCCTGGATCACAGCACATCGCGTCTGCTCCGAATGTATGACCCGTTTGCGCAGGCGATGGGCGAATGGGCCCCCCTCACAGACGCCTCGCTCCTGTCGTGGGTGCCCCACATCCTGATGTCGCTGCTGTAGACCTTCCCGTGATCCGCCGCCTCCGAACGATGGCCGTAGCGGCCCCGCCGCCGGTG
>DAISIS010000381.1:0-5690 GCA_036821925.1 Pirellulaceae bacterium | reverse complement strand
CGCAGCGGCGGCACGGGTGGTTTGCGTGCAGTGGCCGATGGCGTCAGAGTAGTTCATCGGCCGTTGGGTGGGTCGTCACTTGGGCTCGGCCAGGGGGAGTGTCCCCGAGCCGCAGAGTTCCTGGCGTGCGGCCGGATGAGGAAGCACATGATCGCCCGCGAGTACACGAAATTCATCAGCGAGTTTGTCTGTCATCCCCGGGCCGTTGGCGCGGTGGCTCCCAGCTCGTCGAATCTGGCCAGGCATCTGGTCGAATCGGTGGATTGGCCCCGCACGTCCAACGTGGTGGAATATGGTCCCGGCACCGGCTCGATCACCGAGGAGATTCTCTGCCAGCTTCCCCCCGACACGACGTTCCTGGCGATCGAGATCAGCCCGCGATTCGCCGAAATGCTGCGTACGCGCTTTCCCGGTATCCGCGTCTGTGAGGGGAGCGTCAGCCAGGTGAAGGAACACTGTGCGTGCCACGGGATCGAGCAGGTGGACGCGATTGTCAGCGGCCTGCCGTGGTCGTCGTTTGCGGATGAGGACCAGACCGCGTACCTGGATGCGACGATGGAAGTGTTGCGGCCGGGGGGGCAGTTCATCACCTACGGTTACCTGCAGGGCCGGCTGCTGCCGGCCGGACGCCGCTTTCGCCGCAAGCTGAACCGGTACTTCTCGGAAGTGCGCGTCAGCAAACCGGTGTGGGCGAACCTGCCGCCAGCCTTCTTCTATCTCTGCCGGCGCTGATCAGCAAACGCGCCGCGAGAGAGTGTGCCGCATACGACGCTGGCGGTGTCGAACAGCGTCTCGTGCGGATCGGTCGGCAGCTGATGGCCGATGCGGACCAGCGCCATGTCAGCGCGCATGCCCGGCGCCAGGCTGCCCACCTCCGTTTCCCAGCCCAGCGCGGCGGCCGCGTCGCGCGTCCCCATCCGCACAATGTCGGCCGGGGCCACGCCCGGATGCGTCCGGGCCGTCACCTGCAATTCCTGCCACAGGTCCAGATCCGGATTCGATGCGCGGCTGTCTGTGCCGACGACGACCCGCACGCCGCGGCGCAGCAGGTCCGGCAGCGGGTACGGCTCGTGCCCGAAGTACTGGTGCGTGCGCGGGCAGTAGACGACGGCCATCCGCGCGGCGCGCTGGGCCAGGTAGTCCCAGTCTGCCGGGGGCAGATAGTTGCCGTGCACCACGAGGCTGCGGTGCGCGGTGTCCAGCAGCTGCAGGTAATCGCGCGGCGCCGACGCGCGGGCGAACGCCGCCGGGACCCACGCGCCCAGCTGCTCGAGCATGTCGCGCAGCGGACCGCCCGCGGTGGCCAGCAACTGCAGCTCTTCGCGCGATTCCGCCAGATGCAGGGCGACGGGGCAGGACGCGTCGCGCGACAGGGCGCAGGCTGCCGCGACCAGCTCCCGAGCTGTGCTGTAGGGCGCGTGCGGACTCAGCGCAGGCCGCAGCCCGGGACGGCCCGTCACCGGCCGCAGATGCTGCCGCGCCAAGTCGATCTGCGCGGCGACGGCCGGCGCGGTCTGCCCCCGCAACTCCCGGAACAGACACCAGCCGATCGGCGCCGGACATTGCAGCACCTCGTCCGGGCCGGCGGTGACGATGTCGCCCACCGTCGTCACACCGCACGCCAGACATTCCTGCAGGCCGGCCTCCAGTGCGGCGCGGCGCGCGCCCTCCGCCGGCTCCGCCGCTGACGCCTCGATGCGGCGGCGGTACGCCACCACCTCCGGAATCCACGCCGACAGCGGCATCCCCGGGTGCCCCAGCGGATGCGCCAGCCGGCTGAATTCGAGATGCGTGTGCGGATTGACCAGCCCCGGCAAGAGGGCCACCTCCCCCAGGTCCACGGCCCTCTGGCCCGACAGGTTCTCCCCCACGGCGACGATGCGATCTCCGGCGATGGTCACGACGCCATCCACCAGCGGCGGCGCGCAGATGGGGAACACGACGCGTGCTCGCAGGGCCAGGAGGTGAGCGTCTGGAGGCATACAGATTCGGCCCCGGTTCACATCACAGGACGGGCGCGTGCGCCGACGGCGGGCACAGCGCGTCGCGGAGTTCTGCTGCCGGTGCCGCCGCGCGCGGCAGGCGGTGGAACCAGACCAGGATCGCCACGGACAGCAGCGTTCCTGCCAGAATCACCGGCCACTGCCAGACGGCGGTCGGCTCATCGGCCGGCAGCCAAGCGAGCCACCACGCGCGCCCGCCCAGCGCCGTGGAGACGCCCAGCGTATTGTACACCAGATGGAAGAGGATGCCGGGCAGCAGGCTCCCGCTCTGCACGGCCACATAGCCGATCACCAGCCCCACCAGTGCGGCGCTGATCGACTGCTGCAGAATGCCGTGGGTCACGCCGAACAGCAGACTGCTGATCACGATGGCACGCCACTTGTGCCCGTGCTGCCGCAATCCGGACAGGATGAACCCGCGGAACGCCAGCTCCTCGCAGATGGCCGGTGCCAGCGCCATCAGCGCCAGGATGTGCCAGATGCTCGGCGCCGACGCGATGATCTGCTGCACATCCTGGATCTGTCCCAGCATCCGTTCGTTGAGCGGATACAGGTGCTGCACCCCTTCGGCGACCCACATGGCCAGGGGGTGCAAGGTGACGGCCAACAGGGCCGCCATGAGCAGCGTCCTGCCGCTGGTCGCGTGCAGCAGCAGGGTCGCCCGCGGACTGCGCGTGAGCGTGAATGTCATGATCAGCACGGGCAGCGCGACCAGGACGGCGAGCGTCACGAACTGCAGCAGCGCGAAATCGTGCCAGCCGGCCGGCGCCTTGGCTGCAAAGGTGGCGAAGAAGCGGATGGTCAGCAACAGGAGTCCACAGGCGAGCGCCTGCCCGAACGTCGGCGTCGGGCCGCGGTCCCGCACCAGATGGCGCAGCCACAGACCCAGATCCACCCGCTCGCTCTCGCGGAACAGCACCGACTCGTTGTTGAACTGGCCGACCGCCCAGCGGATGGCCAGCAGGCAGCAGCCGCCGGTCACGAGGAGCACGGGGGGGGCGAACAGCGCCGCCTCCGCGTACTGGCCTTCCACCACCGCCCGCAGCAACAGCATCATGCCGGTGATGGGAATCAGGCTCGATCCCAGATTCAGGCGGACGGCCGGCAGCATCGGCAGGATCATCAGCGGCAACGAGATCAACAGCAGCGGCATCAGATAATACTGACCTTCTTTCGTGCTGCGCGCAAAAGCCGCAATCGCCAGCGCCAGGGCACTGAACAGCGCCGAAATCGGCAGCAGCGCCAGCAGCAGCCAGCCGAGCGCGGATATGGGAGGCGCGCCGATCGGGAACATCGCCGGCTGCAGCAGGATCACGGCCGTGCCGGTAATCGCCAGGCTGAGCAGGTTCAGCAGCGACGTGGCCGAGCTGAAGCCCATGATCGTCAGCAGCTTGCCGAGCACGATCTCGCTCCGTTCGGCCGGACTGCTCAGGAGCGTCTCGAGCGTTCCCCGCTCCTTCTCGCCGGCACACAGGTCGACGGCCGGGTAGAAGGCGCCGGTCAACGCCCACACGAAGAGGACGAACGGGAGCACTTTGGACCAGAAGGCCGCCCGCCGACTCGATTCCTGCGACACGTCCACCACGCGCACGGCAAACGGATCCGTGATGCGGGGTGACAGATTCCGGTCGGTCAGGTACTGGCTCACAATCGCGCGCCGCCAGTCGGTGAGCACTGCGCGGATGCGCGCGTCGGTGATCCGGGACCGATCGCTGGCCGCGTCGAAGACCACGCGCGGCTGGGACGCCTGCGCGAACCGGGTGTGCGCGGCGTGGCCGGTCGCCGCGCGATACTGGTCGAGCGCAGCGGCGAAGCCGGGCGGGAAGACCAGGACCGCAGCGTACGTGCCGCTCCGGATCAGCTCCCGCGCCCGCGCTGTGAAGTCTGCGGTGTCCACGTCGCCGGGCAGGTCTGCGTCGACCTGCAGTTCCAGCAGGCGGGCTTCCTCCGGCACGCACACGCTGGCGTGAAACCGCTGCTGGCCGAGCAACGGCGGCTGCTCCGGCAACTGCCCCGCCCCGACCACCCATACGCGCGCCGGCTGCTCATGCGTGAACTGCGACACCTGCAGGAAGGTCATCCCAAGCAGCGGGTAGAGGAGCAGCGGCAGCACGGCGATGGTGAACAGCGTGCGCCGGTCGCGCAGCTGATCGCGCACTTCCCGCACGAAGATCAGTTTGACGTTGGACCAGTTCATGAGGACTGCAGTTCCTGCTGCCGGCCGGCCGGGCGAGGTCGCCCGCCCCCGCCGACTCACGATGCCTTCTTGTTGACCATCAGATGCGCGTCATGCTGCGAAATCAGCCCGAAGAACAGCTCTTCCAGATCGTCCTCCTGGTAGATCTCCAGGAGTTCGTCGAGCGAGCCCTCGGCCAGGATGTCGCCGCGGTGCATGATGGCAATGCGATCGCACAGCCGCTCCGCCTCACGCATGATGTGCGTGGAAAACACGACACACTTCCCCTGCTCCCGCAACTCGGCCACCGTCTTGAGCAGGGCTCGGGCCACCAGCACATCCAGGCCCGCCGTCGCTTCATCGAAGATCAGCACGGGCGGATCGTGCACAATGGCGCGCGCGATCGACACCTTCTGCTTCATGCCGGTGGACATCTTCGAGCCCAGCACGTCCCGGATGTCGTTCATCTGCAGGCGGTGGAAGATGGCTTCCATGCGGTCCCGCAGGATGACGGGGTCCAACCCGTAGAGCCGGCCGAAGTACTCCACCATCTCCCAGGCCGTCATGCGGTCGTACACCGCCGTGTTGTTCGACACGAACCCGATCTGCTGCCGGACCAGCGACGGCTGACGCACCACGTCGAACCCGTTGACCGTGACCGTCCCGCACGTGGGACGCAGCACCGTGCTCAGGATCCGCAGCACCGTCGTCTTGCCGGCGCCGTTGGGGCCCAGCAGGCCGTAGACCTGCCCCGGGAGCGCTTCGAAGTTGATGGCGTGCAGCGCCACGAACTCACCGCGCCGCAGATCGGTATAGGTCTTGGTCAGTTTCTCGACGTGGATCATGCCGGAGGCCCGCCCGGAGAGCATGGTGTCGCAACAGGGTCCGCCTGGGGTGCCACCGCTGTGCACCACCACGCCTGCCTTATACCACAGCTTACCTTATCTGCGAAGCGAGCCCGGGAACGGGCCCGCCGGTCGCGACGGACACGACGAATGCAACGGTCAGGCTGACAATTCACGTCGCCGCCACCGCGCGGTTGGCTTCCACCGCGCGCATCTCCTGCTCCCTGCCGACCAGCTCGTAAAACACGTTGCGCTGCCGCGGCGTGAAACCGAGTTCCGTGATGGCGGCGCGGATCTGCTCGAGCGTCAGGAAGTGGACGGTCCCCGCCTCCGCCACCACGTTCTCCTCGATCATCAGGCTGCCCATGTCGTTGGCGCCGAAGAGCATCCCCAACTGGCCAATCTTCAGGCCCTGCGTCACCCAGCTCGACTGGATGTTCGGGAAGTTGTCCAGGTACAGCCGGGCGACGGCCTGCGTCCGGAGATACGCGGCCGGACTGGCATGCGGGACGTGCGACATGGCCGTGTGGTCGGGTTGGAAGGTCCAGCCGATGAAGGCCGTGAAGCCCCCCGTCTCGTCCTGCAGCTGCCGCAGCCGCTCCAGATGCTCGATCCGGTCCGCCAGAGTCTCCACATGCCCGAACATCATCGTGGCCCAGCTGCGCC
>DAISIS010000380.1:0-5693 GCA_036821925.1 Pirellulaceae bacterium | reverse complement strand
GATCGGCGGCGGACAGGTGCTCATGCCAGACGCGGAACGGCTCCGGCGCGGCGTCCCGGAGACACTCGCACAGCTGACCGCGCTGTCGTCCCCCGAACCGCTCGATCGTGCGGCCGCCGCGTGGTACTTCGCCGGCCTGCGCCGCTGGCAGCCGGCGGACCTGGCCCGCACCGCGGGGATCGCCAGCCCGCAGGCGGTGTACGAGGCGCTCTGCGCCCAAGGGCTGCTGTGCGAAGTCGCCGTGTCGCCCACCCGCACCGTCTGCTTCCATCGGGACGTGCTACAGGAACTGTGCGACCGTTTGGAAAAGACCCTCGAGAAGCTCCACCACCAGTTTCCGCTGCGCGTCGCGCACCCGCGGCTACGCGTGCGGCAGCTGTTCCACTACATCGACGATGCCGTGTTCCAGCGGGCCGTGGCCACCCTGCAACGCGCTGGCCGCATCCGCCTGAGCGACGACGGCATCGCCCTGGAAGGGCACGGCCCCAAACTCACCGCCAACGAGCGGAAACTGCTCGGCCAGCTGGTCGAGGACTATCGGCAGGCCGGCTTCGAGCCCCCCACCGTGGCACAGATGCAGCAGCAGGCCAGCCGGAACCAGGCCGCCGTCCCCCAGCTCATCGCGCTGGCTGTCGCCAACGGAGACCTGGTCGCCATCAGCGCCGAATACTACCTGCACGCCGACGTCGACCGCGCCACCCGCGCGCAGCTGGCCAGCCTGCTCGCCGACCGAGGTGGCTTGACGGTCAGCCAGATTCGCGAAATCCTGAATACGTCCCGCAAGTACGCCGTGCCATACTGCGAGTACCTGGATCGCATCGGCTTCACACGCAGAGAAGGCGACGTGCGATGCCTGGCGGTTCCCCACAGCTCAACCCCTGATCCATGATGCCCGCGCCGCGGCGGCGGCACTTGGAGCCCCCGCCGGCAGCGGCGTGGTGGTGAACTCAATATGGAGGCCTGTCGCTCAATGGCCAATGTCTTACGCAACATCCCCCCGGTCAACGAACTGCTCGAAAGCCCGGCCTTGCGCAACTTGCTGGACCGCGCCAGCCGCAGCGTCGTGCTCAACGGCGTGCGCGACTTCCTGGATAACCTGCGGACCGAGGTGCAGTCGGCCGCAGCCGAGATCAAGCTCCCGGCCGCCAGTGAACTGGCCGAGCGGATTGCCCAGTGGATTGTCCATGAGGAACGCCCGCCGCTGGGCCCGGTCATCAACGCCACCGGGATCCTGCTGCACACCGGGCTGGGACGCGCTCCCCTGGCCGAAGAGGCCATCGCCGCCCTGGTGGATGTCGCGCGGGATTACGCCAGCGTCGAACTCAACCTGGCGACCGGCGAACGCTCCCGGCGCATCGTCGCCGTCGAACGGCTGCTCCAGCAACTCACCGGCGCCGAGGCCGCGGCCGTCGTCAACAATAACGCGGCCGCCACTCTCCTGACCCTCGCAGCGCTGGCGTCCGGCCGCGAAGTGATTGTGTCGCGCGGACAGCTCGTGGAGATCGGTGGCAGCTACCGGCTGCCCGACGTGATGCAGGCCAGCGGCGCGCGCTTGCGCGAAGTCGGTACCACCAATAAGACCCGCCCGGCCGATTACCAGGCCGCCATCAGCGAGTCCACGGCCGCGCTGATGCACGTCCATACCAGCAATTATGTCGTGCAGGGGTTCACGGAGTCCACGCCGCTGCGAGAACTCGTCGCCCTCGGGCATGCGGCAGGCCGCCTCGTGATTGACGACATCGGCTCGGGGGCCCTCTGGAACCTCACCCGCTATGGCATCGCCGATGAACCGCGGCCACAGGACAGCGTGCGCTGCGGCGCCGACGTCGTGCTCTTCAGCGGCGACAAACTCCTGGGCGGGCCGCAATGCGGCATCATCGTCGGCAAACGCACGCTGGTCGACACGATCACCCGCCATCCGCTGGCGCGCGCGCTGCGCGTCGATAAACTGACGCTCGCCGCGCTGGCCGCCACACTCCGGCTCTATCAAGACCCGGACACCGTCGAACAGAAAATCCCCCTGCACCTGCTGCTGGCTACCTCCGCCGACAACCTGCGCAATCGGGCCCAGCGCCTCGCGCCGCAGCTGGCTGCCTGCCCAGCGATCGCCACCGCCGAACCGGTCGAAGACTCGACCTTTCTCGGCGGCGGGTCCGTCCCCACCCAGAATATCCCCACCTGGTGCGTGGCCCTCGCGCCGGCCCACGACAGCGTCGACGCGCTCGCCACACGCCTCCGCAAAGGCCAGCCGGCTGTCTGCGCCCGCGTGCAAAATGACCGCGTGCTGCTCGACCTGCGAACCGTCTTCGCGCGCCAGGACGGCCTGCTGGTCAAAGCGGTCCAGGCCCTCGAGACGCCGGAAACACCGGCTCCCACACCATAAGATCAAGAAAGAAAAGATCCGGATCCAGATCGCAGCCTCAGACTCCCGCGGTGACCCGCAGCAGGCCCCCGGTACGGACCAAGAGCCGGCCGCATAATTCAATCTACAGAGGGGAAATCAATCAGCTCCGACGGGTGGTGCAAAAAGCGATTCTGTTGTCGTAGTGTGATGAACGGCCTCACAACCGAAAAAATCCATCCCCGACACATGTGTTCCCACCTCCTATGCATCAGCGGAAGATTTGCCGTGCCATGATCTGGGCGCTGGTCGCCGTGGCGGCGACGAGTTTCGTGCAGCCACCCGCGTTGGGCCAGCCGCTCGACTGGATGCCGACGGTCCGGACGCACGCGTGGTCCCGGTTTGGGGCCCGCGCGTGGAAGGAAGTGCGTGTGCGAACGTACGCGGTGGGCGAGCAGGGGGAGGTGTTGCGTTCCAGCACGACGATTGCGCGGACGCGGGTGACGAACGTGGATGCGCGGTCCTTTTCCTTGTGCGTGTCGTCGACGGTGGAAGTGGCAGGGCAGGCGTTTCCCTCGGAGCCGCAGACGTTTTCGCGCGACGTAGCGCCGCGGATCGAGTCGTCGGAAGTCGTGGGCCAGCAACAGGTCACGATTCAAGGGCAGGAGTACGCGACGCAGGTGATCACGTTCTCCAGCGCGACGGGGACGCAGCAGGAATCGAACACGATCTTCTACTGCAAGGACACGACGCCCCAGATGCTCAAGCGGGTGACTACGTCGGTCGATTCAGCCAACCCCGATGCGGCGACGGAGACGACCGTCGCGGTGACGGAGTTGAACAAGATGGCCGACATTCTGGGCGAACCGAAGTGTACCTGGGCTTCGACGACGGTCATCAAGATGCCGGACAAGACAATTGCCATTCGCGAGGTGAATTGTGCGGAAGTCCCCGGCGAGTTGGTATCGCAGGTCACCGAAGAATTCGATGCCAATGGCGTGCTCGTGGCCCGCAAGGAACTGGAACTGATCGGGTACGGGTACGGTCGTCCCAAACGCCTGTTCCGCCATCGATAGGCCGTTCGACGGCATCTGGGTCGTGCAGATCAGGGCTGGGTGGATTACAATATCCCCTTCTCTTTTTCTCCCCCCTCCTCACGTAAGTGACGCCACACACCATGGACGAAAAAATCGCCCGAGCTGCTATCACGTTTGACGACGTCCTGTTGCGCCCCGCCTACAGCGAGGTGGTCCCCTCGCAGGTGGAGGTCACAACCCGGCTGACGCGCCGCATCACGCTGCACATTCCGCTGGTCAGTTCGCCGATGGACACCGTGACGGAATCCGCCATGGCCATTGCTCTGGCCAAGTCGGGTGGTCTGGGGGTCATCCACAAGAACATGTCGGTCGAATCGCAGACCGAGGAAGTGTACAAGGTGAAGCGCAGTGCCAACGGGATCATTGTGGACCCCGTCACCCTCCCGCCGGACGTGCCGGTGTCGCGAGCGCTCGAGCTGATGGAGATCCACAACGTGTCAGGAATCCCCATCACGCTGGCCGATGGCCGGCTGGTCGGCATACTGACGCGCCGCGACCTGCGTTTCCTGGAGGACGCCAACCGCCCGATTGCCGAGGTCATGACCCATGAGAATCTGGTGACTGCAACAGGGAGTGTAACGCTTGAGCAAGCTGAGCGAATTTTAACGGGAAAAAGGGTGGAGAAACTTTTGCTGGTTGACGAATCATACAAACTGACCGGACTCATCACGATCAAGGACATTGACATGATGAAACGGTTCCCGCTGGCCTGCAAGGATCAGCTGGGCCGGTTGCGGGTCGGAGCGGCGGTGGGTGTGTTCGACTACGACCGCGCGCAAAGCCTGATAGCAAAAGGCGTTGACGTGCTGGTCGTGGACAGCGCTCACGGCCATTCCTCCAACGTGCTGGAGACCGTCCGCGAGATCAAGCGGCGGTGGGATATAGACGTCATTGCCGGCAATGTGGCAACCAGGGAGGGATGCGAGGACCTCATAGCCGCGGGCGCGGATGCGGTGAAGGTGGGCATCGGACCGGGATCGATCTGCACCACGCGGGTGATCTCCGGAGTGGGGGTGCCGCAAGTCACCGCGATCTTGGAAGCGGCGGAGGCGGCCCGCGAGTCGGGGGTGCCCATTATCGCGGACGGTGGGATTCGGTATTCGGGAGACATCACCAAGGCGATCGCGGCCGGAGCGCACTGCGTCATGGTCGGCGGCCTGTTTGCCGGTCTGGCGGAGAGTCCGGGGCGAACCATCCTGTACCAGGGACGCACGTTCAAGGTGTACCGCGGGATGGGCTCGCTGGGCGCCATGGTGAAGGGGGGAGCGGAACGATATCGGCAAGCCGACGTCACCGGGAGGTATCCGGAAAATGGAAAGCTGGTGCCGGAGGGAGTCGAGGGGCGTGTCCCGTTCAAGGGGCCGCTGGACGACTACGTGTACCAGCTGGTAGGTGGTCTGCGTGCCGGGATGGGATACTGCGGCACGCGCACCATCGAGGAACTACGCACGAAGGCGAGGTTCATCCAAGTCTCGCCGGCCAGTGTCAGAGAGAGTCATCCACATGACATCGCGATCACTCAGGAATCTCCCAATTACAGTCCCGAGTACCACGTTGGCGGCGACGTCAACTGAGCGCAGTCCAGCCGCGTCGCGGCGCGCTGCGTGCCGGGGCGCCGTCCCTCTGATCCTCGTCGTGCTGACTCTGGTTTGTTCCGCGCTGCAGGCGCAGACGACAACGACCGCCACCACAGAACTCCGCTGGAAACCTGCAGGCGCGTCTGCGGCGCGCGTCACGGCTCAACACAGTCTCAGCCTTGCGCAGCCGACGCAGCGGCAGGCCGCAGCCACACAGACGACCGACCGTGTGCCGTCCGGCGAGACGCCCGTCGCGGTCCTGCGCTGGCGCACGTCCGGTGTCGTCCGGGCGAAGATCACGTCCGACGGTCCGGCCACGCCCGTGGAAGTGATCACGGTGTCGAGCGGCGCCGGCCAGGCCGCGCAGCGGGGCGCAGTGCGGCAGGCATCGGCCACGACCGCGGCGATTCCATACACGGTGCCGGACGCGGCCGACAATCCCTGGACGGCCGCACCGGGCAGCCCGCAGCTGGAACCGCCACGGGAGCTGCCCGAGTTCGCGCGTGGCCAGGCGACAGGCATCGCGCTGGTAGCGCGGCAAGATCCGGATCTGCAGCGGATCCCCGATCCACCGGGCGCGGAGCTGACGCCGGATGCCGGCGGCGCGTGGGACGAGGATCCGGCCCCTGCGCCGCAACCGGTGCCGGAGAGGGCGCCGGAGAGTGCGCCGCAGCCGCT
>DAISIS010000379.1:0-5703 GCA_036821925.1 Pirellulaceae bacterium | reverse complement strand
TCAGTGTGTGGGCGTTTCGACCGTGTCGTCGCTCAACGCTGGATCTTCTGCAAAGCGAACAACAGCACGACTGCTCCCACTGTTGCCGAAATGAGATTGCCCAGCAAGCCGATGGCGGCGAAGCCGATGAGGCGGAACAAAAACCCGCCCAGCACAGCCCCGATGACGCCTACCACGAGGGTGCCCAGCAGGCTGACACTCTGCCGCTTCATGACCTTGCCTGCCAGCCATCCTGCGGCCAGCCCGATCAACAGGAAGTAGATCAGATCGAACACATTATTTCTCCGTGGGTATCCAGGCCGATTCTCTGAAGTCCTTGAACGCACCCGAATGGCGACCAGAGTTCAGGCTTCGCCGCATCATTCTACCACCTCTCACGCGGGGGCGGGTAGCGTTTTCCCTCCTTCCACTGGTTCACGCAGTGCTTACCCGCGTCGATCGCCAGGTGATGCGTCGCAGTGGTACCGCCCGGCTGGTGACGTTGTGGAGCCTTCCGGAATCAATCAGTCAATCGGTTGTTGACGCTGGCAAAGACTTCGGTCAACCCCGGCAGATCGGCCACACTGCCGATGATGTTGGTGTGCGGAGCCTGAATCAATCTTTCACGACTGTGGGCACCGGAAAGGACGCCGACGATGTGACGCACACCGGCATTCCAGCCGGCCTCGAGGTCGAGCGTTGTGTCACCGACTACGGCGACCTGCCGTACGTTCACCACCCCGACCTGCTCCATGGCTCGGAAGATCATGAATGGTGCTGGTCGTCCTTGGGACACCTCATCGCCGCACACTACGGCGTCGACCATTCCCTGCTCCCACTGCAAGGTGCGAAGGATCAGGTCGGCCAGGTCTCGATCAAACCCCGTGTTAAAGGCCACCCGAACGCCACGAGCACGCAGCCATGCGAACGTCTCCTGGACACCCGCTATGACTTGCAGTCCCTCGGCTTCGAAACGATGCCGCAGGTGGCTGTGGAAATCGCCGTGGATCTTCTCCAGACGCTCCTCGGAAGGGGAGGCCGGTGAGTAAAGGGTCACGAGATTGCGAATGGCTATTCTCTTGGAGGCACCTCGCCACGGCTGAAGCTCCTCGTCGGAAATCTGGACACCGTTGGCCCGCAGGGCGGACAAGAAGGCATCTGCAACGGCCCCGGTGTTCGTGATCACGGTCCCCGTGATATCGAACACCACCAAGCCCAGATCCAGTTCATCTGAGGTTGCCACAGCTTCGAGTCTCCACATTTCGAGGAATCCGCTGCCAGTATTTTCCGCTGATGGGACACCCCCTGCACCGGGCCAGGGCGCACAACACGCACCTGGTGAGATTGCCTGCGGGATTCCCGATCACTGCGAGCCTCGGCCGGCTTGGCACGCCCCAGCTGAAACTGTTACCATGCGTTCTCGATGAACACACCGGACTGCAGTCGTTGTCCTGGTCCGTAGTTGCCGCTGCCTGCAAGTGTGCTGGATCCACCGAGCCTTCACAAGGAGACGACATGGCCAAATCAAGCTGTCCCGTGACTCGCGCGGAATTCCTGCGTGATGCACAACCGGTTGAAGTGACGATCAACGGCATTCCGATGACCGCCGAGGTGAAGGAATTCTCGACGGGTTCGCTGGGCTGGTATTTGAACGGCAAATCCAACATCAAAGTGGGTGACAAGTCCGTCAGCGTGCAGATCGGCATGAACCTCACTGTTGTGGGTTCCAAGGATCTGCCGAAGCATTAGCAGGTCAGTTGTGCCTGTTCTCGGGCGCGTGAAGCATCAACGGCTCGATGATCGCAGCGATCCGCTCGGGGGGGCAGCTTCTTGACCAGATACGCATGGTCTCCCCAAAAAAGAGGCCCTCGCCACAGACAGAGGGCGAGGGCCACGGTATTCACCTTGAAATCCGAACTGCCTCTACCCGCACCACGCCTCCGGCTCACTCAAGCCATGCCCATTGCGGGCGTATCTCGCATCACCGTTGCTGACGGCAGCGAACCAGGATGCCGAGTTACCGCAAGATGATACCCGAGTTGCAGTGCGGCGGACGCACAGTTCAGATCCAAGCGGGCAGGAACCTCTGGTACAAACCACTCAGCCTGCTTGCGACAATCGATTCCTGCTCCGACTCGATGAAAAAAAGGGTCTACGTCGAGAAGCTCGAGCAGTTCGAGCTTCTCACAGAACCATGTCCGACCGTTCTTGCATTCATGCCCTCCATACTGAGACGAAAAGCAGAACCCAAAGAGAAACGTTCCGGAACGTGAGCTTCTACATCCCTATTTTAAGTCGTGTGGTGAGGTGGTCAAGTCTTTAGTCGTGGTCTTGGGGGGGGGCCGGCGGGGCGTGGTGGCGGTGCTGCAGTGGCGGGGACGGCTGTAGTATACTGGCAGGGCACGCTTGTATTGTTCCTCGTACTTCCCACCAAGGATCAGGCACTATGTCTACGCGCATTTCCCGCCGTGATATGCTCCGCACCACTGCCGTGGCGGCCGGAGTCTGGGCCACCTATGGCAGCCTCAATTTCGCTCAGTCCAATTCACCCAACGAGAAGCTCAACATCGCCGCGATCGGTGTCGGCGGCCGTGGCGGCGACGACGTGAACGGTTGTGCGCACGAGAACATCATCGCGTTGTGCGATGTGGATGAAGCGCGGGCCGGGGGGACCTTTGCGGCGTTTCCGCAGGCGAAACGTTACCAGGACTTCCGGCGCATGCTGGAGGAGTTGGATGCGCAGATCGATGCCGTGGTGATTGGCTCACCCGACCACACGCACGCGCCGGCCGGTGTGATGGCCATGAAGCTGGGCAAGCACTGCTACTGTGAGAAGCCGCTGACGCACAGCGTGTACGAGGCGCGCATGATGGCCACCATCGCGCGCGAGAAGAAACTGGTGACTCAGATGGGGACGCAGATTCACGAGGGGAGCAACTACCGGCGGGCGGTGGAACTTGTCCAGTCCGGCGCGATTGGCACGGTGGGTGAAGTCCACGTCTGGTTGGGGGCGAACTTCGACGGACCTGCGCAGCCCGCCGACATGTCGCAGCCCGACGCGCCGCAGGATCAGCCTCCCGTGCCGGCCTCGCTGGACTGGGATCTGTGGCTGGGGCCGGCCGCCTATCGGCCGTATCACCCGGCGTACGCCCCGTTCCAGTGGCGGTACTGGTGGAACTTCGCCAACGGCCAACTGGGCGACTTCTTCTGCCACTACTGCGATCTCGCCTTCTGGGCGCTCAAACTGCGGCACCCGACGTCGATCGAGGCGCGGGGACCGGTGCATCCTGAGAGCGCGGCGCGGTGGACCATTGCGCGACAGGAATACCCGGCGCGTGGCGATCTGCCACCGGTAACCTTGCACTGGTACAACGGGGGCGCCTATCCGGAGCTGGTCAAGGAGCGGCAGATCCCGCAGTGGGGCAGCGCGGTGCTGTTCATCGGTTCCCGCGGCATGCTGATCGCGGACTACGGGAACCATCAACTGCTGCCGGAAGCTCAGTACCAGGATTTCAAGCGACCGGATCCATTCATTCCGGATTCCATCGGTCACCATCGCGAGTGGACGGAGGCGTGCAAGACGGGCGGCCCGACGACATGCAACTTCGACTACTCGGGCGCGCTCACGGAAGCCGCCTTGCTCTGCAATGTCGCGCTGCGGACCGGCCAGAAACTGACCTGGGACGCCGCCGCGCTGCAGGCGACCAACTGTCCGGAGGCCGCGGCGCTGATCCGCCGCGACTACCGGGAAGGTTGGACGCTGTAGCCCGCCGGCGCGAACATTGCTGACGGTATACCCAGGACGCCCGCACCGCGGGCGTCCTGGCTTCTTCCAGGTCGGCCCTCACTTCTTCCAGGTCGGCCCTCACTTCTTCCAGGTCGGCTTCGTGCGCCGGGCGCGCGGATGCCGCCTGGGCTGTTGTCTGCTGGCGACGTCTTCGAGTGAACCGCCCGGTATGCGGTCGATCAACTCGACCCGCTTGGCCTGAGCACGCTGCGGCGGCGTGTGTGCGCTGGACTCCTCACCACCCCGCCGGGCGCCGGTGCGTGCCTGCAGCTCCTCGGTCGACATGAGTTCGAACTTGACCGGCTGCCCCAGCTTGATCGTGGGCGGCGGTTCACAGCCTCCCAACGCCGTGATATGGAAGAAGATGTGCGGGCCCACGTCCGGGCGAATGAACCCGTACCCTTTGTCCGCGAAGTACTGAATGATCGTGCCGTAACGCATGTCAGGGTCCTGTTCCGGAGTGATTCCGGGGTTGATGTCGCGTGCTGTGCGCCGAGCGAGCCTTGTCGTGGCGACCCAGACAGCGCGGTGTGTCGCGGGGATGACCTCAGCGGTCAATCTCCTGTTACGGATGCGGACCGGAGCGTGAGCGCGTCGAACCGGGAGGGCTCCTCGTGCGCGGCCCAGGCCATCCCGCGCAACAGCAGCAGGCGGAAGTACGGATGATCGAACGTGAAGTTGTTGTGCCCCAGGACGCAGCCGAACACCCGTCCCTTGTCCGGTTCCTTGTCCGGTTCATAGGTCCAGTACATCGGCTGCGACGATGGTCCTGCCTCCCCCTCGTTCGGCTCCTCCTGGCAGGTCGCGAGCACCTGCACCCGCTGCGTGTCGAGCGCCGGAGTGGGGGGGAAGTAGCTTTCGTCGACCAGCGCGATGGTCTGTGGCAGCCCGGCACAGATCGGATGATCCGGCTGACGGATCGTCAGATCAATCGGGCCGTGCCGGTACTTCACAAAGCCTCCCACGCCGACCAGTCCCGCGATGTCGAGAGACGGTTCGGGCATCGTCCACGTGGCCGAGTGGACCAGCACGAGCCCGCCACCGCGTTTCAGGAACTGGCGCGCCTCCGCAATCCGCTGCTCGTTCCAGGCCAGGTAGCAGAAGGCGACGACCAGGTCGGCGCTCGCCCACTGCTCCGGGCTGGGCCACGGCTGCACAGTCACCACGCGCACCTGCGGCGCGCCGTCTGCCAGGGACGGATCCGGCAGGTCCGCTCCGGTGAGATTCGCAGCTTGCTCGGTGGAGGCCGCTGCCCCGCCCAGCAGCAGCGCCCAGCGCGACTGCCAGCGCGGATAGTCGTGCTCGCCAGGACCATGGTCCTTCTTGTCTGCCAGCAGCACGATGGTCAGCGGCCGCAGCGGCCGGTCGGTTGGCTGAACGCCGCGCGCCTGGGCCAGCACCTGCAGCACCGCGCTGCGCGCAGGGGGCGCCGGCGGGTCGGCCCCCCGCGCCAGGGTCGCAGCCGCGGCCGCCACCAGCAGCGCACTACACAGACAGGAAACCGCTCGCATCGCAGTCATTGGTCATCTCCCAGCAGGGTATATTCCCCGCAGCGGGCGGGGCAGGGGCATTGGAATTGGTATTGGTATTGGCCAGCCGAATGCCCGCTGTGCCGCAGCGTCTGGCCGGCATCCACACGCCGCCCCTGATTGAAATCGGATTCGCGGGACTCGTCAAGCGACCTGCGGCGAGACGGGGTGGTGCGCAGCGGGCTCTTGTGACCGAATCCGCGTCTCTCGTCGCTACTTCCGCGACTGTCTGTACGCCTGGTCGTAGGGTCCGAGTCCGACATCAGCCGGCGTCAGATCGGTGTGTTCCGCCGGCGCGTCGGAGAACACCTTGCGGACGGCGTCGAGGTATCCGAAGCCGAACTCGCGGTGGGGTGCGATGTAGTGCCCCTCGCTCCATTCGTTCCAGTTGTCCAAGAGCAGCATCCG
>DAISIS010000378.1:0-5728 GCA_036821925.1 Pirellulaceae bacterium | reverse complement strand
GACCTGCTGCTGGCAGAGACCGATCCCCGCTACGTGTACTTCCAGATGGACGTGCTGTGGACGGTGTTCCCCGGCCAGGATCCGGCCCAGCTGCTGGAGAAGTACCCTGACCGGTGGTTGCTGTTCCACTTGAAGGATCTCAAGAAGGGGGTCGCCACCGGGAGCCTCGCCGGCCACACGGAGCTGACCAACGATGTGGCGCTGGGCACGGGGCAGGTCGATTGGCCGGCCTTGCTGCGGGCAGCTCAAAAAGTCGGCGTGAAGTACTACTTCATTGAGGACGAGTCCCCCACGGTCGTGGACCAGATCCCGCAAAGCCTGCGGTTCCTGGAACAGCTGGAATTCTGAAAGATCGTCCTTGCCATGCATTGCGCCGCGATCACGCACACCAGCGTGGGTACCCCGCTGCTCTGGATTGGTTTCACGCTGTTCGTCCTGGCGATGCTGGCGGTCGACCTGGGCGTGTTCCACCGCAAGGCCCACGCGGTGGGGGTGCGGGAGGCCTTCGGCTGGAGCGTGTTCTGGATTGCCCTGTCGCTCCTGTTCAACGGGCTGGTATGGGTCTGCTTCGGGCCGGAGAAGGGGAAGGAGTTCCTCGCGGGGTACGTGACTGAGAAAGCCCTCTCGGTCGACAACATCTTCGTCTTCCTGGTCATCCTGTCGTACTTCTCGGTGCCGGACGCCTATCGGCACCGAGTGCTGTACTACGGGATCCTGGGCGCGTTGGTGCTGCGGGCCATCTTCATCCTGGTGGGGGCCAGCCTGCTGGCCGCCTTTCACTGGATGATCTACGTCTTCGGCGTCCTGCTGGTGATCACGGCCTGGAAACTGCTCATGCAGCAGGAGGCCGAATTCCAGCCGGAACGCAGTCCGGCGTTCCGGCTGTTCCGGCGTTTCATTCCGTCGGTCAGCGAATACCGCGGTCCGCGGTTCCTGGTGCGGGAAGGAGGACGCTGGTTCGCCACCCCCCTGCTGCTCGTACTGGTGACCATCGAAGGCGCGGACGTCATGTTTGCCGTCGATTCGATCCCGGCCATTTTCGGCCTCACCGACGATCCGTTCATCGTCTACACGTCGAACATTTTCGCGATCCTCGGGTTGCGGGCGCTCTTCTTCCTGCTGGCCGGCCTGCTGGGCCGCATCCACTACCTCAAACTCGGCCTGGCCCTGGTGCTCGGCTTCGTCGGCGTCAAGATGCTGATCTCCGAGATCTACGTGATCAACATCAGCGTCTCCCTGGCCGTCATTACGATCCTCTTGAGCGCCGCCGTACTCGCGTCGTTCGTGCGTCTGCGGTTTCTCGAGGCCACCGCTGACCGCCAGGGCCTTGATGCGCCGGCGGCAGAGTTGGAGAGAGAACGGCCGCCCAGACAGGCCTGACGGCACGCCTCTCAGTCCGCCCTGCAGCAGTGCGCATCCATCTCCGCGCCGACGGTGCACAAGACCTGTCTACTCTGCCGCGGGCCAGTCGCGCCATACGTCGCGCGCTGCGCGCAGGAGGTTGGCAGCGTCCCAGGCGCTCGTGCTGGGCACGGGTGCATCGCCGCCGGGGCAGGCGACCAGGAACGTTACTTCCTGGGTTTCGCCTGCCGCCAGATGCACAGGAAACTCCATCTTGCCTGGCGGGTAGATCGACTGGTCCTTCTGGCCGCCCACGTCGACGTAGTATAGCGCTGCGTCGTTCAATTGGCCGGCCATAACTTTGTCCAGGGCCGGTGGCTCGCCTGCCGGAAAGATCCAGATCACGTTCAGGATCGGATTCTGATCCGGTGCGTGGACGCCCGGCCGGACGCTCACGACCAACTTGCCATCGCCGTCTTCATCGCGCGCGCCAAAGACCAGCAAGCCGGGCTGATGCTGTCCCCACTTGGCCACGGGGTCGACCGCTTGCTCGGGCGCCCCTTCCACGCGGCAGCGGAGGGGGCGCTGCCCGGCCGCGTTCCAGTGACTTTCACACAAACCCAGGATGACCGTGACCTGACTGCCTGTCGGCACGGCGAATCGATACACGATCGGCACGCCTCCCATGCCGGCGCGGATATTGCGGAACGCCGCGTCGCATTCCTTCGCAGGTCTGGCCCAGCCTGGCAGTGACACAGCTTCGTCACTGTAGCCCCAGTCGAGCAACGTCTGCTTGTCGGTCACTTCGCGCGGCAGCACCAAGACGGTGCGGCCACCAATCCGTGCTGTGCGTTGTCCCAGCTGCGTGCCGGCCGAAGCATCCAGCGCCAACACCGCATCGAGCGGCTTCCCCTGCAGTTCCTTGAGTTGCACGCGCAGCACGTCGACACCGGCGGGAAAGATCGGCGCGCGATACATCGTACGAGTCATTTCCACGGCACCTAGCTGCGACACCGCCTGCACTGCGGGAATCACTTCCTCGAGTTTGACCGCACCGACCTGGGGCTCTCCTGCGACGACCCCTTCGCCGCTCAACCGCACATCGACGGTCCCCCAATCTTCGATCAGCCGCCCCTGCTGGTCGACCTTGGACGGCGGAAAACCGGGCGACGAGAATTCCTGCGGATCGCCAGCGGCAGAAACAGAGCAGCAGGCTGCTACCAGCATCAGTGCCCGTGTGATGTGGGTCGTTTTCATACGGAGTCTCCGCTGGCAAAGGTCGACTGTTGCGGCGAGTGGACGTGCTTGATGCCGTACAACTCGCAGAACTGCTCCAGGATCCGGCGATGATTGCCCAGCGTCACCACCTGGTGAAATCCCTTCACGTCGCGGCAATCTTCGATGTTGTCCATCCGCAGTTCGACCGATGTGCGGCAACCACCGGCCGGCGGCGTGTCGATATTGCCGACGACGGTACCCGTGTCGATGATCATCTCGTTCGGACTGGTGAAGCGCACCAGCGTGGCCGGCTGCCCTGCAGGCCAGAGGACCTGTGTTGACACACCGAGCGACGATTCCGAATGGTCGCGCAGGATGAACGGCGCGGACGGTTTGTCAAAGCCGTCCAGCCGCGTACCGCTCGTGCAGTGTGCCACGATCAACGTGTTCTTGTACGTCTCGGGAACGGGATCGTTCATGTATCCCGGCCGATCCAGCAAGTAGCTGGTCATCATCAGCGAGATCGCGCCATAGAGATCCGCCTCGCAGCCCGCGGTGATACCTTGGTCTTGCAGCAAGGTCCACGCGCCGCAGGGGGGCGTGGGCACTAGTCTCGCGCCCACCATGCCAAGGCAATCCATCGACAGCGCGTTCGCCTTTTCGGCGGCCAACAGCCGCTTGGCGGTTAGATACGCGCGCGAGCAGTTGACGATGTCCTCCTCCGTCGGCTCCACGATCTGCTTCGCTCCCTTCCGCAAATCGTTGGCGACGTCGCTCACTTCTTCCGTCACCGTCTGCTTGTCGAATGCCAGGTTAAACGTGTCCCGGGGGATCTGACGGACTTTCACCCCCAGGCGATCGATCACCGTCTCGTTGGTCCGGTCGCCGTGGATCCACAGCACGCGCGTCTCCTCGAACATCCGCTTGGCCTTGATCATCTTCAGCCCGTCTTCGACGGCCGACCACGCCAGCGTGGAGAGCACGAGCAGATTGGGGGTGCGGGAACCCTGATCCACATGGCCGGTGAAGGCTGTGCCGACCGGCGCAAAGACGATCACTGGCCGCTTGGTTTCCTGGGCCACTTTCAGCGCCCAGGGCCAGCAGCCCATGTGCTGGAGCATGATCAGAACGCCGTCGGGCGATTGGGCAGCCAGCTTCTGGATCCACGCCGCGATCCCCTCTTCACTGTTGATGGGGGCCGGCTCCAGCCCCACATCGATCCGCAACTTCTGGGCCGACTGCTCGAGCAGCGTGCGGTACTCCTGCTGGTGCCCGTCGAGATCGTAGGTGGTGCCGGGCCAGCCCAACCAGACCGGGCGCGGCATCTCCAGGAACGTAGCCGCCATCCGCACCTGCGGCTGCGGACGCAGGCCCACCGGATCAATGAAGTCGTCCGGCGCCGGACCATTCTGGCCCGCCGCCCAGGACGTCAGCCCGGAGGCGGCCAGACCGGCACCCAGCGCTGAAGCCGACAGAAACTGTAGACACTCGCGGCGATTCATACAGCAGTGGCAGTCGTGCTTAACCATGATCCAGATCTCCCGGCAGGAACAGGTGGGGCGAGCGGTCGAGCCACACAGCTGCGCTCGACGCAATGCGTGCTGCATCTGATTAGACACGAACCGCGCGCCAATGCAAGCTGCGTGCCAGCTGCTTCCGGCACAGGGGCCCGCCCGGCTGGAGCGTCGAGCCGCCGCGGCGCGTCAGCGGAGCGCGCGCCGCAGCTTGTCCAGCAGTTCGGAGATCATCGCGCCCTGCGCCCGGCTGGAGACGCCGGGCCACCGCTGATCGCTGGCGAGCAGGCTGCCGTCCGGGCGGCGGATGCAGACGGCGATCCTCGCCGGGCCGGTCTGCGAAGCGGGCTGCGGCGCGCCGACCACCAGCGACCAGGCGCTGCGCGTGCGTTCTGCGGCCGCGGCCGCCAGCAGTTCCAGTCTCCCGCTCGGGCCCGTGTCGCGCCACTTGTCGTCGGCCACGCCCAGCAGCCGGCGCAGCTGGTCCTCGCTGGTCGCCACCAGGGCACCCTGCAGCACCTGGGGGGCTGCCGCCGTGTGCGCCAGCGCGGCGGCCAGCAATCCGCCGCTGCCAACCTCCCCCACGGCGATGGTCTGCTGCCTGGCGTGCAGCTGCGCCACGACACAGTCTTCCAGGGTGGTCGCCGCATCATCCGCATAGATGAAGTCCCCCAGGTGCTGGTGAAACGCCTGCCGCAGCGTCTCCAGCCGGGCACGCTCCGCCGGCCCATCGTCAGGCAGCGCGAAAGTGAAATCGACCCGCCCCCCCTCGAACTGCGACGTCTCCAGCACATCCTCCGGCAGCGGCATCTGTTCCTTCATGGTCTGGTCAATCTGCGACTGGCCGATCCCGATGAACCGGATCGTCAGCGAGCTGCCCAGGGTGTGCGTGCCGAATCGCCGCGCAAGTTCCGGCACGAGCTCGTCGCGCACCATGGGCTGCAATTCGCCGGGCGGGCCGGGCAACGCGACGATCAGCGCAGCGTCCGCCTCAAAGACCAGCCCCACGGCGCTGCCGGCGGCGTTCTTCAGGTACGTTCCGCGCGTCGGCACGCGTGTCTGCCGGCGCAGGTTCGCGCGCAGCTTCTCGCGCGGCGTGCCAAACCGCTGCTCCAGGCTCTCCAGCACGGCAGGGTGTTCCGCGAGCGGGATGGCGGTGTACGCCGACAACACGTCGCGCGTGATGTCCGAATCCGTGGGGCCCAAACCGCCCGTCACAATCACCAGCGCAGAACGGCTGCAGGCGAACTGCAGCGCCTGCCGGATGTCCTCCGCCGCGTCGTCCACGCTCATCGATCCGACACATCGCAGGCCGAGCGGGCGCAGGGTGCGGGTGATGAAATGCGTGTGCCCGTCGGGATAGACGCCGTCGAGCAGCTCGTGGCCGGTGACGATGATCGTGTAATCTACAGTGCGTTCAGCAGGGGCCTTCACAGTGTCCTCGGCTGGCAGCCGGCACGTCGCCCAACTCAACAGCAAGCCCGTCCAGGCGAGGCGCCGGCAATAACAGGTGTTCATGTGCATGGATTCCACAAGGACCACCGGCTACTCGTACTGCTCACGGCTACTGGTACTCAATCAGCACGACGTCGTGGATGTCGTCGACCGTCAGGTCGAGGCGATTGCTCGACCGCTCCAGCGACGTGGTATCGTTG
>DAISIS010000377.1:0-5730 GCA_036821925.1 Pirellulaceae bacterium | reverse complement strand
CTCCAGACCCGTGATGACCGTTGCCAGATTGGCGGCGAAGTCTCCCTGCCGGCAGACGCATTGGTAGTGGCCAATTCGCACGTAGCGGGACGGGGGTGCCGCTTGGTCCGGTTCGCCTGCGTACCCTGCGACGCCCCCCGCGGTGATCACAGCCAGGCAGGTTACTACGACATATCGCATGCTGCACCTCGTTGAGTCTGACGGTCCACGGCAATACCACCACAGCAGCCACTGTAGCGGACCGCGGACCGGGCAGGCTACACTGCGGACCGGAGAATGCGGGCGCCGACTGCGGGCCGGCCCGCACGCGCGGCAGCGACGTTGGATCCACAAGAGCACAACTGGGGGGGACGGCCGTGATGACGCACGCATCGAGCTGGGTGGCTGTGGCCGCGATGTTCCTCTGGGGGCTGGGGCCAGGCGTGGCGCAAGCTGCACCGCCGCTGGCCTCTGCGCCGGGCCAGGTCGAGACCGGCAGCGCCGCGCAGCGGCCGCCGCAGACGCGCGCGTTCACGGTACCCGCGCTGTGGGAGTACAGCGCGCCGCTGATCGGTCCTGAGCCGCGCGCTCAGGATCCCAGCCGTGCCCAGAAGGACCCCACCGTCGTCTTCCACGGCGGGCGGTGGCACGTCTTCATGACCGTCAAACTGCCCGGCCGCTCGGCTATTGAATACTGCTCGTTCGCGCGCTGGGAACACGCCGACCGGGCGCCGCGGACCATCCTGAAGATCAGCCAGAGCGACTATTACTGTGCGCCGCAGGTCTTCTTCTTCACGCCGCACGCGCAGTGGTACCTCGTGTACCAGATGGGCGTGCCGGGGGCCGACAAGATGTGGGTGGCCTACTCGACCACTACCGACATTGCCGATCCGCATTCCTGGTCGACTGCCAGGCCCATCCTCGACGGCGGCAAAGACGATCCGCGCCGCGTCGGTGGACTCGATTACTGGATCATCTGCGACCGGCAGCGAGCATACCTGTTCCTGACGAGTCTCAACGGCCAGATGTGGCGGCTGTGGACTGACCTGCAGGATTTTCCCCGCGGGTTCGGCCACTGCGAGCTGGCTCTGGAAGCCGAGATCTTCGAGGCGAGCCACACCTATCGCATCCAGGGTCAGGAGGCGTATCTCACGATTGTCGAACAGGATGGGCGGCGGTATTACAAGGCCTATCTGGCCGATCGGCTCGATGGCCCGTGGACACCGCTGGCCGACACGGCCGAGAAGCCGTTTGCCGGCGCTGCGAATATCCGACCAGCTGCAGGGGTGGAGCCGTGGACCGACAACGTCAGCCACGGCGAGCTGATTCGTGCCGGAGTTGATGAGTCCATGACAGTGGATCCGGACCACCTGCAGTTGCTGTTCCAGGGCATGTGGGACAAGGACAAGTCGGGCCAAGGCTACGGCCAGTTCCAGTGGCGTATCGGGCTGCTGGCCCCCGTCCCGCCCGGCACGCGATCTCCCTAGCGCCGCCACCGGCGCGAGGCTCGCGCAGGTCGCGCGCGTGGCGTGTCAGTTGCCGGCGCGCTGGTGCTGTTCCGTCAGCCGTGCGACGATGTCGGCGTGCTGGTCAGCGACGTTGGTGGATTCGCCCGGATCGTCACGCAGGTTGGCCAGGAACATGGACACGCGGTTGTCCTCGCCCGGCGGCCGACTCGTGTCGCGCGTGCGCCCGATGAGTTTCCAGTCGCCGTCGCGCACTGCCCAGTCGGCGTCCGGGCCCTGCCCGACTTGCCAGTGCAGCGCACTGCCGTCGTGCGGGCTGGACGCCTGCGGATCGCGCAGCACCGCAGCCAGGCTGCGGCCATCCAGCCGGATGGAGGGCAACCGGATGCCGCAGAGTTCGGCCAGCGTTGGCAACCAGTCGGCGGCGTGGGCCGTCTGGTCGCGCACCGCCTGCTGGGGCAGGGTACCCGGCCAGGAGATGATCGCCGGGACCCGAATGCCTCCCTCGAACAGACTGAATTTAGCGCCGCGATACGGTCCGGCGCTGCCACCCCCGAAGTGAGCCCGCTCTTCAGTGGAATGACCGTTGTCGCTCTGGAACACAATGATCGTCCGCTCCCGCAGCGCGAGAGCATCAAGGACACCCACCAGCCGGCCCAGCCGCTCGTCCTGGGCGGACACGAACGCCGCGTACAGACGCCGCGGGGACGGCAGGTGCTGGAAGTGCTGCAGCCACTTGGCGTCCCCCTGGTAAGGATAGTGTGGCGTGTTCAGCGCGTAGTAGAGCAGGAAGGGGTGGTTCCGGTGAGCCTCCATGAACCGAGCTGCTTCCTGAACCATCAGGTCCGGAAAATACTGGCCGTCGCAGAAGACTTCTACACTGTTGCGGTGCAGATCATGGATGTTCGGGCCGTCCCAGAAGAAGAAATGGGAGTAGTTGTCGATGCAGCCGCCCCTGTGGCCGAAGGTGTGGTCGAAACCCTGTGCGTTGGGGATCGTGTCCGGCGTGTAGCCGAGGTGCCACTTGCCGATCTGGGCTGTGGCGTATCCGGCCGTCTTGAACAGTTCGGCCAGCGTGACCTCTGCCGGTGGCAGCGCCCCGGGTCCGCCGCGCTGCGAGGCGCAGTTGCCCGGTACACCGGCCCGGACCGGATAACGCCCCGTGAGCAGGCAGGCGCGCGACGGCGAACACACCGGCGCACCCGCGTAGAACTGCGTGAAACGCACGCCCCGCGCGGCCAGTGCATCCAGGTGCGGCGTATACAGGTCCGCCGCGCCATAGCAGCCCAGATCCACGCTCCCTTGATCGTCGGCCAGGATGACTATCACGTTTGGCTGGGTAGCGGACGCAACAGCCGGACCGCACGCGACAAGGATGGCAAGGAATCGCAGCAGGTGCATGGTTGCATCTCAGGAAGAAGTGTGGCCGGCCCCCAACCCGGGAACAGATGCTGGCGCAGCAGCCGTAAAAGAAGAAGCCGTCTCCCCTTCCGGAAGACGGCCCTGCGCTGGTCGCTCGCCTCTGCCGGCTGCGACGGACTGAAATGGGCCGTACTGGACTCGAACCAGTGACCTCCTGCATGTCAAGCAGGCACTCTAAACCAACTGAGCTAACGGCCCGAACGGTACCTCACTAAGTTAGCGGATGATTGGGGTTGGGGGAAGAGAGGCATCCGGCGATCGGCGATCGGGGGGGGAGGGGGGGAGGGGCGACGGGGCGGAAGGGTGGAGGCGAAGTGGGCGGTTGGTGGAGACCGGGCCTCACGACGCTGGCTCCTGGGCTTTCGCGGCTGGCCTGCCCAAGTCTCCGCGGCGGGTCCAGCGAACCCGCTCTTGCCCCAAGTGTCATAGATTGTGTACTTTACGCGCTGCACATGGCGAGGGCTTCTCCAGGCAGCTGTCCTTTGTATCGACGGCCGGTCCTCGCTGCACGGTTCATCTTGAGCAGGATTGGATTCAGTGGATCACATGTTAAAGGTACAGCTACCCGACGGAAGTATTCGACAGTACAGCGAAGCGATCACTCCTGGCGACATTGCCGCGGAGATTGGTCCGGGGTTGGCCAAGGCGGCCATCGCGGCGGAGTTGGACGGGGCAATTGTGGGCCTCGATCATCGGCTGCCCGACGCGGGGGAGGTGCGGTTGCGGTTGTTGACCCGGAAGGACCCCGCAGCGCTGTCGGTCATGCGGCACTCGTGCGCGCATGTGATGGCGCGGGCCGTCATGCGTCTGAAGAAGGGGGCCCGGCTGGCATTCGGCCCGACGGTCGAGGGTGGGTATTACTATGACTTTGAGCTGGACGAACCGCTGAAGGAGGACGATTTTCCGGCGCTGGAGGCAGAGATGCAGCGGATCATCAAGGCCGATGAGCCGTTTGAGCGGATCGAGCAGCCGCGGGAGCAGGCGCTGCAGATCTGTCGCGACCTCGCGCAGCCCTACAAAGTGGAGCATATTGAAGAGGGGCTGGCGGAGCACGACACGATGTCGTTTTATCGCCAGGGGGAGTTCCTCGATCTGTGCCGCGGCCCGCACGTGCCGACCGCCGGGGCCATCGGGGCCTTCAAGCTGCTCTCGCTGGCCGGCGCGTATTGGAAAGGGGATGCCTCCCGCCCGCAGTTGCAGCGGCTCTACGGAACCGCCTTCTTCACCAAGCAGGAACTGGAAGAGCACCTGAAGCTGGTGGAGGAAGCCAAGAAACGTGACCACCGGGTGTTGGGCAAGCGTCTGGATCTGTTCTCGATCAATCCGCTGGTCGGGTCCGGCCTGATCCTGTGGCATCCCAAGGGGGCCCTTGTGCGGGGACTGCTGGAAGGTTTCATCAAGGAAGAGCTGCAGCGCCGCGGCTACCTGCCGGTCTACGCGCCGCACATTGGTCGCATCGAGTTGTACAAGACCTCCGGGCATTATCCGTACTACAAGGAGAGCATGTTCACGCCGATCGTGATGGAGGACGGCGAAGAGTTCCTGCTCAAGCCGATGAACTGCCCGCATCACATCATGGTCTACAAGGCGAAGCCGCGCAGCTATCGCGAACTGCCCTTGCGGCTGGCGGAGTTCGGCACGGTGTACCGGTTCGAGCAGTCGGGCGAGTTGTCCGGCATGACGCGCGTCCGCGGGTTCACTCAGGATGATGCCCACATCTTCTGCACCCACGAGCAGGTGCCCGACGAATTCCGGGCATGCCTCGAGATGACGCAGTTCGTGCTCGATTGCCTGGGGCTCAAGAACTACCGCGTGCGGCTGGGGTTCCGCGAACCGGCGAGCGACAAGTATGTGGGGGACGCGGCGAACTGGGAGGCCGCCCAGCAGTCTCTGATCGAAGTCTGCCAGAGCCTGGGCATCGACGCCAAGATCGAACTGGGCGAAGCCGCCTTCTACGGGCCGAAGGCGGACTTCGTCGTGAAGGATTGCATCGGCCGCGAGTGGCAGCTCGGCACCGTGCAGCTCGACTACAACCTGCCGAGCGAAGAACGCTTCAATCTGGAGTATATTGGCGCCGATAATCGACCTCACCGGCCGGCGATGATCCACCGCGCGCCGCTCGGTTCGCTGGAGCGGTTTGTCGGAGTCCTGATCGAGCACTTCGCCGGTGCCTTTCCCCTGTGGCTGGCGCCCGAACAGGTGCGGGTGCTGGCGGTCAGCCAGAAGTTCGAAGAGTATGGCCGGCAGGTGGAGCAGCAGTTGGTGGCCGCCGGCCTGCGCGCCTCGGGCGACTATCGCCCCGAGAAGATCGGGGCCAAGATCCGCGACGCGCAATTGGAACTCGTCCCCTATATGTTTGTTGTCGGCAACCGCGAGCAGGAACACGGCGAAGTGAGCGTCCGCGATCGCATCGACGGCGACCAGGGTGCAGTGAAAGTCCAGGCCGCCATCGACAAACTGCTGGCGGAAGTCCGCAGCCGGACCGTCCGCCAGACCTTCGGCGGTGACGCGGGGCTGGGCGAACGCTCGGCGCGCAATGAGTACTGACGAGGCCACCTCCCCCGCCGCCAATGCGAACCATGATTCGCGAACTATGATTGTGGTGGAACCCCCCCGATTTTCGACCCGTTTTTGCCGCAATCTAGTTGACGTTTCGGGAAACGGTTGTCAATACTCACGTGTTGTGTAAACAGGGCAGTCTGTGCGAGCCAGCCGTCGCGGTGCGGTGCCGCCCGCCGGAACCGGCCACCCTTGTTGAGTCTTTACAGGAAAGGATAATGGCAATCGACCGCTTGCAGACCCGCATCAACGACCAGATTCGCATATCCCCAGTCCGGGTGATAGGCGAGGACGGCGAGCAATT
>DAISIS010000376.1:0-5738 GCA_036821925.1 Pirellulaceae bacterium | reverse complement strand
ACGACACGTTGTGCGGGTCAACTGCCGTCGCCTTCATCCAGGCCTCCTCCACCTTCCACTGGTCGCCTTGAGCGACGTACACCTTGGCGATCTCGCGGAAGATCAGAACCGCCACTTCGCGTCCCTTGCCGAGGTCGTCGAAGTTGAGCACTCGCGTCGACGACTCCTGCCGCTCGTCTGCCACCAGCCCCTTGAACTGAGCCATGACTTGCCTGGCTTTCTCGCGTTCCGCCTTTCCCAACCGGGCCAGAGAGCGGGCCAGTCCGTAGCAGGCTACACGGTTGTTGGGGGAAACACGGATCGCACGTTCTAAAATGTCCCGGCTCTGTTCGTACTGTTTGAGATCCAAGTGCACCTGGCCCAGCGCCAGCAGGACGACCAGGTCGTGCGGGTCTTTCTCGAGCTGTTGCTGGAGGAGGGGCGCTGCTTCTTCGGGCCGGCCCAAGTGCGTCAGGCACTCGGCGAGCAGAAGCGGAACACGCTCGTCCTCTGGATTCACGGCCAACGTGGCCTGGAACCGTTCCAGGGCTTGCTCATTGTCCCCTTCGAGCAGGGCGATGTATCCCAGGCCGTAGATCGCGTCACCCGACTGGGGATCTGCCGTCAGGCACTGTTCCCACAGCCGCTTGGCTTCGGGGGTATTGCCGAGATGAAAGGCGAGCGCAGCCTGGACGTTCCAAACGCCGGGCAGGTTCGGGTATCTGGCGGACAGCTCATCCGCGGCCTCTGTGGCCGCCTGCTTGAGGTCGGCAATGGTCGCTTGCGGCGAGAAGGCCGGCCCGGTCAGCGGTGCCGCGACATCCGGATCCTCACGTACCGACCTGGGCGGCAGCCCGGCGCTGGACGCCAGCCACCAGCAGGCAGCCAGCCCCGCAACGACGGCTATCGCCCCACCGGCCAGGACGAGCCTTCGCGGGCGCAAAGAGACAGGAGGCGCGGCTGGCCCACGCCTCCTGTTCCTGTCTGTCTCCGCACTGAGATGCTTCTTCACATCATCAGCTCTGGTGCTAGGCTACTGCTTGGCATTCGGCCCGGGAGCGGGTGTTGCCTTCCCGAACTTCTTCGCGATGTCTGGGGGCATCTTCATCTCGGTTGGCTTCATCATGGTCGGCGGGTTCTCCACCGGCTTAACACCACCACATCCCGATAGGAACATGGAAAGCGGCAACAAAACCAACAGCACCCCTGCCAAACGTTTCATAGAGAATCTCCCGTGTGAATGTCAAAGACTGTAGCGGATCAACACCTCATGCGTCGCGACGCGTGGTGGGCAGTCTCAAGCAGCCCACCACGCCAGTTCACAACTACTCGTGAGCCGAGCCCGAACTACTCCTGACCCCGAACGATTTCGCGCCCAGCCATACTGGCGATCGCCGCCAGCACGTCCATGGACGTCGTCTGGCCCTGGAACTGCACGGAGCCGTCGCCCATCAGGACGTGGCAGCCACCCGGATGTGCACTACCCGGATAGTTCCACTCGGCCAACGTGCCGGGCATATCCACCGTACCTGATGACCAGCAGGCGCGGATACCGCCGCAATCCCAGTTGTTGATCGGGGATCGCCCGTCATAGGCCGGATAGCCGATATCCACACCGGACATAGCCCAACCGCGATAGCCCCAGGCCGAGCACTGGCCGTCTACCACGTTGTGCAACCGCTCCACCATCGCCACGGTGTTCGACGTGCCGTCAGCCATGTCCTTGAACTTGGCACTGCTGTTTTCACCAAACAGACGCCTGAAGTTAAAGGGCGTGGGCGGCCAAGCCTGGTTCCCAAAGCTTTTCCACGAATTGAACGTGCCGTTGTACGCAGCGCTGAACGAGAAATCGTAGTTCGTTTTGTAACCACGCATCCCGGCAGTCGGCCGATAGCCGTCCCAGTCTTGTTCATATGCGTCGCCGCTGTCGGACGGGCATGTGAACACCGGCAGGGGCGTGCAGGTCAATTCGCAATTTCTCAGGAATAACGGGCCGCCATCAGTGGCCAGCACGCTGCCCGGGCCCGGGTCCCGCACGTAGTCGCAGAACGCGAACCGCATGTCAAAGCGGTCATACAGGTTCCCCAATTCAGCAAACGGCAGCAACGACACCAGGCCGCTGCGGTTGAGAATCAGCGGATCGCTGGAGCCTGCTCCCCAGGCATGACCGTAGCTGACACCACCGGGCGGGAACTTCTTGTTCGTATCGTGATAATTGTGCAGCGCCAATCCCAGTTGCTTCAGGTTGTTGCTGCACTGCATACGGCGAGCAGCTTCACGCGCCGCTTGGACTGCAGGCAAGAGCAATGACACCAACACTCCGATGATCGCTATGACCACCAACAATTCCACCAGCGTGAAACCACGCCCTCGCAAACTCCGAGATCTCATGTGTGTTCTCCTTAGAACTGAAAGAGAGTACGATAAGAGCCTAACTGAAAAAGAATGTCACACGCCGTGACTCAAACGCACAATCGCCGTGACTCGGCCACCCTCTAGAAGAAGAAACGCTCAACGACCCAGCGCACACAACCGCGCTTTTCCCACGTTCCTGCTCGATCACCGTTAGGGTTCTACACTGAAAGTACCGGGAACGGTGGGCAATGTCAATCAGTATTGATAGCCATTTTGTGATAAAATGACGGTGCCCTCGGCAGCGCGTCACCCTGCCGCAGCTCACAGTGGCGTCTGCCGACCGCCAGGCTGCTACTCTCGACCCCCACCGTAGCCTTCCTCCCCGGAACCCTTCGCTGCGGCCGGTTTACTGCCTGCACCCTTGCTGCGCAGGGCCCGTTTCAGCTCATCCGGGTCCACCGAAATGGGGCCCGCAACCAGTTCGGGGAGGTTGTAGGTCTTCAGCCGGGTGTCGTAGAACCGGGGATCGGCCTGAGGCACCAGCAGCGGCCGGTGGTCCTGGCCCGAAGGGTCTATATAACAGAGGTAGGGCCACGCCACGTACCCGTTTGCCCGCCGGCTGGCAAAGACGATCCAACGCGAGTTGCCCGACCAGGAGTGCCACGATTCCGACTGGTCGCTGTTGGCGTCCAGACGCCGGCATGTCCGGTCGGTCAGGTCGAGCATATGCAGGTCGCTCGCGGCCCGGAACGCCGGGAAACTGCCATGGTCGCAGGCACAGAACAGGACGAAACGGCCATCGGGAGACACACGCGGCTGAACCATGCTGGTGCCTGTGTCGGCGGCGGCCAGCAGCACTTCCACGTCGCCCCAGGTATCTGATGCCACGTCATATGGAACGCGGACCAGGTCGTATTTGACTTTCGCGTAGTCCTGGAGCAGCGATGGCTCCACCTCCTTCCAGATGTCTGCCGCACGGCAGAAGTACAGATACTTCCCGTCGGGCGACCAGCAGGGGAAGGTCTCGAGCTGCGTAGGGTCGGCAATCGTGCGCGGAGCGGTGACAGCGCCGGTCGCGAGATGGACCACCGCCAGATCCGACCGCCGGTCGTACACCTCGCGGGTCTCGGTCGTGTTGCCATGCATGTACTGGACGGTGTCGTTGAGCGAGAACGCGACCAACTCCTGGTTGGGATGCCACGAACTGAAGGCGGCAAAGCCGGGATGCACATCCGCACGCGGCTGGACTACTTCGGGTTTGTCGTCCCGCACGACGACCATGCCGATGGGTATGGACGGATCGTCGCCGGTCCGGACGTGGAACAGAAACGGGTCCGGACGGTTGTGAGGGAACGTGTGGCAGTTGATACAGCCCTTGCCGATCGCATCGCTGGAGATGACGGGGGATTCCTCAGATGTTTCCAGGTTCAACTGGTAGATGCCCAGATGCATGTACACGTTGTAGAGCGGATCGAGCAGCCGGTAGGTCAGGTAGGGGTCGATCTCGTCCTGCGCCACGGTCCACGCAAACGGCTCCAGACGCTGCCACCTGTGGCCCGCATCACGCACGTACACTTCGACGGGCAACGTCTTTCCGCGGTAATGTGCCAGCACCGTCTGCCAGGTGGCAGGCGGAATCCGGATGGCTCCGTCGCGGGACCGCACGTCGCAGTACGGGCCGTCGGGGGCACCGATTCGCACGTGGTAGGCCGTCCCCGGCTCCTCCACGACGAAATTCAGAGGGGCGATGTTCGGCGGTATGGTCGCGCCCGCATAGTCCGGGCGGATATGCGGCGCATGGGGCAGCGGGACCCAGTCGAGCGGAGCCGCCGCCGTCGGCCACACGCTCCACCCGATCCAGAGCACCAGGCCTGCCGCCAGGACCGCCACAAGCAGCAATCGCGTCTGACGCATCGTCACCAGCTGACTCCTCGGCCGTAGAAGTACCGGTAGTAGTCCAGCCCGAACTCCCCGGCGACGCGGCTCACTTCCGCCGGATCTGCCGGGTCGGGCCCCAGAATCGTATCGAGTTGGCGGATCTTGTCCACCGTCGCGGCACCGATCCGGAACCCCCGGTACGCGGTCCCTGCGTCGTCGGATTCGAGTGGCTCGCCGCGCAACCTGGCGAAGATGACTGCGGCCTCCTCGTATGCGGGTGGGGTGACCGGGTAGGCGAGTGCCGCAACCTGCGGCAGCAGCCGGACGACCGGCTCGAGATTCCGCATCGCCAGGTACCGGGCCATCGTGTACTCGAACACCATGCGACCTGGCGGCTCCCTGCGCACCAGCGGCGAAAACTGTCCGGTATCGGACACCGTCAGAAACTCCGTCGTTGCCGGCGGCCTGGCATACCGCAGATCGTCGTCTGTAATCATCAACGAGCGGAGCGTTTGGATTTCCGCGTCGCCAGCGCACGTGGGATCCTCGGCGAGTTGCCGCAACTGGGCCGCCGACCAGGCTCCGTACACCAGGTCGTCGTGGAGCACCTGCAGGAGCAGCCGGGCCAGGTCCACACGTCCCTTGACCATGGCGATCCGAGCCAGCTGCCGCAGTCCGTGGGCCGAAGCGCGGTACACCCAACCTGTGCCCGCATAGAACTCCGCGTCGTTCACCCGCCCGAGCCACAGCGAAAAGTCGCTGACCCGCCGCTGATAGAGGCTAAACGGATCGTCACCGGTGCGAAGCGCGAACGGCTCCGATGCCTGGGGGAAAGCAAACATGTCGTACGGCAATCGGCCGGTGTGAAAGAGCGCCATGTTGACGTCATGTCGGACGTACTGCGAATAGGCGGAAGAGGGCACGCTGGTCGCCAGGTGCAGCACTTCGTCCCACTGCTGGCGGTCGGCGCTGAAGTGGACACGCAGGGCGGCCCGCAGGTCGCGATGCCAGGTCAGCTGTGAAACGCCGACAGCCACGAGCAGGAAGAGGATGGTGAACACCGCCGGACGGCAGCGGCCTGGCGGGCCGTTGCCCCCACCGCCGGTCGCCTCCTCCGCAGCTGACGCGTCGGTCCCGGGCAGGTGCGGCCGCACGCCGCGCGCTGTCCTCTTAGCCGCCCAGTCGGCCAACGCCACCGCGCAGATCGGAAACGAGCCCAAGACGGCCAGCGTCGCGGCGTGGAGCGGAAGCAGCTCCCGAAACGGATGGTCGCTCGGGTAATACAGGTACGCCATGGCCGGAGGAAACAGCGACAGCAGGGCGTCCACCGCGCACTTGACGCCCACCGCCACGCCCGCCAGCACGACGATCCCCCACCGGCTGCCGTGCAGATAAAACTCGCCAATCAATGCGCAGCAGGCAAACACGTACGCGGCTGCGCCGCCAGCCCAGTAGAGCAGCAGTGCCAGCGCCGCAAAAGCGCCGAACCGCCACGTCCGACGCCTTCGCGGTGCGCCTGAACGCTA
>DAISIS010000375.1:0-5744 GCA_036821925.1 Pirellulaceae bacterium | reverse complement strand
CGCGCGGATTGGAGGTCGAGGCGGCGCCCAGGCACGAGTGGGTCAGAGGATGGTACACGTCCGCCCCCTGCTGGTCGCAGAACAGGCCGATTGAGTTCATGTCGCCGCCGCCGGCCGACTTCTTGGGAATGTAGTAGGTGTCATCCCCCGCCGCATCGACGAACGTGCCGATCGCACCGTCCCGCCCGGCACCCAGAACCTGGCCGAGGACCCGGTCGTCGTTGTAGCGGTCGTCACCCGTATGGTCGACGAACGAGCCGAGCGCGAAGTGGGCTGCAGCCCCCTGAGCGAAATACACGCCGCGGTACGTGTCCTGACCACCCAAGTCCACCAGCATGCCCAGCGCCCACCAGAAGCCGATGCCCTGCGTGAACACGCCGCCATAGTAGGCGTCGTCCCCCGCCCCGTCGAACAGCGCGCCCACACCGCCGGCCAGCGAACGGCCATCCCGATCGTCGGCCCGCCGGCCGTAACCGCACCCTTGTGTCAGCGACGTCTCGTGCGACTTCGTCTGGGACGAAGGAAACGTGATGCGCCGCCCCTGCTCGTTGTCGTACGCGTGATACCGGTCGCTCCCCGCTTTGTCGAGCAGGACCCCGACACCCAACGTGGAACCCAACCCCTGCGATTCGAGTTGGCAGAAGTACTTGTCGTCACCCGATTCGTCGATCAGCATCCCCACACCCGCATGCGCCGCACCCTGGCACCACTGGTGCCCGGTATACGTGTCGTTGCCAACGGTGTCGACCAGCAGCCCAATGCCGTGCCACGCACAGCCCAATCCTGAATCGCCACACGTGTACGTGTCGTGACCGCCCAGATCAAACAGCGCTCCGATCCCGAAGAGCCCGCAGGCGATCGACGCGGCGCTGCTGCGGCCGTCGTACGTGTCGTTCCCCCCCACATCGATCAGCAGACCCACCGGCACGGCCTTCGACGCCGGCACCGCCAGACGCCCCGAGTACTGATCGTCCCCTCCCAGGTCGATCACGATCGGCTCCCCCCCGCGATAGGTGTTCTTCCCGGGGCCCAGCACACGCACCGGACCGGCATTGGTCTGGAGCAACAACGCATCGAACGGCGGGATCTGTTGGTCGCGGGTGCCGGTCACCAGATCCTTGACCGCGGTCCGCACCGCAGCAAACAGCACAGCCGCTCCATTGCCCAACGGCGTGGCCTGGAAGCTCGACAACGCCGCGAACGAACTGCTGCCAAACGTGTTGTAGCCCAACCAGGGACCGGCCGCGTAGCTGTACACGGCAGGTTTCGCCAGATTGACCCCTTGCGCGTCGCCCGCCGCCCGTGCCACCTGATTCCAGTCGAACGCCTGGTGCAGATGCGGCGCGGCCCCCGCCGCGCCCCGCACAATCTCCTCAATCGCGCGCCGGACGTCGTCCGGCAACGACTCCCACGCCACCCGCGACGGCTCGTCGGCCGGGACCACCTGCGCCGCCGGCCTGTCCTGGATACTGTCGAGCGAGATCTGCGCACCGAGAATGGCCAGCGTCTGATACATCGCGTCAACGAAATTTCCCTCCAGCATGCGGCGGGCCAGCCGGTTCGTCTCGGCAGGCACCTGCTCGGCATCCCGGAACAGACGCGTCACATAGCCCAAGCGATAGGCATGACCAGGAAAGAACGACATCTGCTGCGCCGTGTATCCGAGCGCGGCGCCACCGCCGCCCACATTCTGCCGCACCACGCCGGCCACCTCCGCTGGCCACAGCGCAAACGACGTGTCGGTCGTGTCAGACGGGGTACTGGACAGCAACAGCAGGGACAGCAGGACACTCACGGACGGAACCCTCGAAGAAAACGACCACCCACACCTAAAGGCCATAACCAGGATTGGGATTATCATCGTCGCTAGGCCCCGAGTGTGTCAACGGGAGTTACAATGACCGCCAGGACGAACAACCCCCGAGGAACAACATGGAGGGAACAACATGGGAGGAACAACATGGGATCGGTCAGCAAACCGCAGGTGATCCAGCTGCAACCGGCGGACAACGTGGGGGTGGCGGTCCAGGCTCTGGAGGCCGGGAGTGCGTGCGACGTGGGGGGGCAGCGGATCCGGTTGTCGGCCGCCGTGCCCATGGGGCACAAACTGGCAACGCGCCCGATTGCCGCCGGCGAGCCCGTTCTCAAGTACGGCCAGGTGATCGGCCGGGCGACGCAGCCGATTGCGGCCGGCGACTGGGTCCATTCGCACAATCTGGCGATGCAGGATTTCGAGCGAGAGCATGCCAGCGCCACGTGCATCCCGCCGGATCCGGCCCCGATCGCCGGACGCACGTTTCTGGGCTACCGCCGTCCCGGGGGGCGCAGCGGCACCCGCAATTACGTGGCTGTGATCTCGACGGTCAACTGCTCGGCCGCGGTGGCCCGGCGGATCGCGCACCATTTCGGTCCGGCCGAGTTGCGGGACTATCCGAACGTGGACGGGGTGGTCGCGTTCGCGCACTACAGCGGCTGCGGGGTGCAATTCGGTGGTGTCGCGCATGCCATGCTGAACCGGGTCCTGGCGGGGGTAGCGCGGCATCCGAATGTCGGCGCCTACCTGCTGGTGGGTCTGGGTTGCGAGCAGGCCGACATCGGTTACCTGCTGCGTGAAGAGCAGTTGGTGCAGATCGCGGGGAGTTCGGGCGGCCCGGAGGCGCCTCCGGTGTTTGTCATGCAGGACCAGGGGGGCACGGCCAAGACGGTGGCCGCCGGGGTCCGCAAGGTGCAGGAGTTGTTGCCGCGTGTGAACGACGTGCGGCGCGAGGTGATTCCGGCGAGCGAGATCGTGCTGGGCACGAACTGCGGCGGCTCGGACGGCAACTCGGGGATCACCGCCAATCCGGCGTTGGGCGTGGCTGCCGACATGGTCGTCGCGTGTGGGGGGACGGCGATCCTGGCGGAGACGACTGAGATCTACGGCGCGGAGCATCTGCTCACCCGCCGCGCGAAATCGGTCGCGGTGGCCGACAAGCTGCTGGAACGCATTGCGTGGTGGAAGTGGTATACGAGCGTGTTCGGGGTCGACATCGACAACAACCCCTCCGTGGGCAACAAGCAGGGAGGGCTGACCACGATCGCCGAGAAATCGCTGGGCGCCGTCGCCAAGGGGGGCTCGACGGCGCTGGTCGACGTACTGCAATACGCGGAGCCTGTGCGGGCCCGCGGTCTGGTCGTGATGGATACGCCGGGGTACGATCCGGCCAGCGTGACAGGCCTGGTCGCCGGCGGTGCCAACATCGTCGTGTTCACCACGGGGCGCGGCAGCTGCTTCGCCTGCAAGCCGGCACCGACGCTCAAAGTCGCCACCAACACCCCCATGTACCAGCGCATGCTGGACGACATGGACATCGATGCGGGGGTCATCCTGGACGGCACACCGGTGCCGGAGGTCGGCCAGCAGATCTTTGAGGAGATCCTGGCGGTGGCCAGCGGCAGGAAGACGAAGAGCGAACAGCAAGGGTTGGGTGACGAGGAGTTCGTGCCCTGGACAGTTGGTCCCACACTCTGAGGAGCAAGTCATGCACCATGGTCAGTTCAGCCGACGTGAAGTGGTCAAGCTGCTCGGCACCGCCGCGCTGCCCCTGAGCACCGTCAGTCTGCCGCTCGTTGCGCCGCTGCCGGCCTCCGCGCAGGCGCAGTCCCCGCCGGCCGCGGCGCCGCCGCGGAACCGGTTTCCCCGCATGGTCCACGAGTACTTCGTGGGGGAGGTGCGGAAGGCGTACGAGCAGAACGCGCAGGCCTACGCCCGCCTGCAGTCGCGTGAGGAGGCTGAGCAGTATGTCGCGGCAGTGCGTGGCAAGATTCGCGAGTGCTTTGGGCCGGATCCGGAACGCACCCCACTCAACCCGCGCGTGACAGGAGTCGTACAGCGCGAAGGGTACCGCATCGAGAAGGTGATTTTCGAGAGCCGCCCGTCGTTCCCGGTTACGGCGAACCTGTACCTGCCGACGAACATCGACCTGCCGCGGCCCGGCGTCGTCGGCTGCTGCGGACACTCGTCCAACGGCAAAGCGGAACGCGCTTATCAGTCATTCGCCCAGGGGCTGGCCCGCCTGGGCTACGTCTGCCTGCTCTACGATCCGCTGGGGCAGGGGGAGCGGCTGCAGTACGTCCAGGACGACCTGACCTCGCGCATCGGCGTGGGGGTTGCTGAGCACCTGTATGCCGGGAACCAGCAATTCCTGGTGGGGGAGTTCCTCGGCATGTGGCGCGTGTGGGACGGCATCCGGGCACTCGACTACTTGCTCACGCGCCCCGAAGTGGACCCGCAGCATGTGGGCGTCACCGGGAACTCGGGGGGCGGAACGCTCAGCACGTGGCTGTGCGGTCTCGAGCCCCGCTGGTCGATGGCGGCGCCCAGCTGTTTCGTCACCACCTTCCTGCACAACATGGAGAACGAATTGCCGGCGGATACCGAGCAATGCCCCCCCAAATCGCTCGCGCTCGGACTCGACCATGTCGACTTCCTGGCGGCGCTGGCTCCCAAGCCGGTGCTGATCCTGGCGCAGGAGCGGGACTTCTTCGACGTGCGTGGCAGCCACAACGCGGCCGACCGGCTCCGGCATCTCTACCAGCTGCTCGGTCAGCCCGAGCATGCCGCGTTGTTCGTCGGTCCGCGGCCGCACGGCTACTCGCAGGAAAACCGCGAGGCGATGTACGCCTGGTTTGGCAGAGCCACCGGCGCGGCACAGGGCGCGGCGGAACCGGCCATCACGCTCGAGGAAGACCAGACCCTGTGGTGCACGCCGCAGGGACAGGTGGCCACGCTCGACAACACCCGGACAGTGTTCCACTACACGCGGGACAAGTCCCAGCAGCTGGCCGGGCAGCGCGGGGCAGTGCAGGGTGAGCCGCTGCTGCAGGCGGTCCGAACCGTGCTCCGCTTGCCCGCCGACGATGCCCCCGGCGCACAGGCTGCGCCGCACTACCGCATCCTGCGGTCGGCGCGCGCCCAGAGCTATCCGCTCCCGTACTTCTCCACCTACGCGGTCGTCACCGAACCGGGCATCATGGCCTTGGTGTACTGGCTCACCCAGGAGAGCTGGGATGCGCGGCCGGCGCGCCAGGGCGGGCGTGCCATCCTGTACGTCGCGCACCGGTCGAGCGACGTGGAATTGCAGCAGGAGCCGCTGATTCGCGAGGTGCTCGACAGCGCACCGGAGACGCCGCTGTTCACGTGTGACGTCCGCGGCATCGGGGAGTCGATGCCCGACACGTGCGGCTCCCGCACCTTTGACCAGCCCTACGGCTGCGACTTCTTCTACGCCATTCACAGCCTGATGCTCGATCGGCCCTACGTCGGGCAGAAGACGCTGGACGTGCTGCGCGTGCTCGACTGGCTCGCCGCACATGGCTACACCGACGTGCACCTGCTGGCCACCGGCTGGGGCGCCCTGCCCGGAACCTTCGCAGCGCTCCTGTCTCCGCGCGTGCAGCAGGTCACGCTCAAACACGCGCTCACCTCGTACACCGACGTGGCGGAGTCGGAGACGTACCGCTGGCCGCTCGCGACGCTGCTGCCCAATGTGCTCGCGCACTTCGACCTGCCCGACTGCTATGCCGCGCTGCAGTCCAAACAGCTGCGGCAGGTGGAGCCGTGGGGGGCGCAGGCAGACGGCGGTTGACCGCCAATCGCGGCATCGCCGCCCGGATCGACGTGTTCACCGTCAGACAAGACTTCAGAACACTGCTGCGTGTGGCACGGCCTACTTGTTGGCCGTGCGATGTGGCAAGCGTCCCGT
>DAISIS010000374.1:0-5772 GCA_036821925.1 Pirellulaceae bacterium | reverse complement strand
ACTTGTGACACTGCATTGAACACAGCCGTAGGGAAGGAGAACGCTCATGCGTCGTTTGGTATTCGTGTGGGTAACAGCAGCGTGGTTGGCCGAACTTGCCGCGGCGGGCACGGTGACGATCTGGCCGGCCCCGGAGGGGGAGGAGCTCTCGCGGGCCTTCACCGTGGCGGTGGAAGGCCAGGAAACACCGGTGTACATCGCCCGGGTCGCGCCGGAGAACCCGGAACTGCGCTGGAAGGCGATGGACGACAAGGCGAACTCGGCGGACTACTACGAGAATGCCGCCTTCACGACGTTCGGCATGGACGGGGCGGTGGAGGTCGTCGTCACGTGTCCTGAGCCGGTTGACTCGGCCCGCGTTCTGCCCACGTCGCTGGGGATCGCGCCGCGAGTTGAGGGACGCTGTGTCCACATCACGATGGCGGAGCCACAGTCCCTGACGCTGGAGGTCAATGGCGACTGGGTCCACTCGCTGCACATCCTGGCCAATCCACCGGAGCCGGATCCGCCGCGGCAGGACGACCCCAATGTGATCTATTTCGGCCCGGGCATTCATGAAGTGACGCATCTGGAGGTGGGCAGCGGCCAGACGCTGTACGTGGCCGGCGGTGCCGTGGTCCGGGGGGTGATCGGACCGGACGAGCCGTTCCGCATCAGCAGCTACAGCGGGTTGAAGACCTACTCGCCGACGTTTCATCTGCGTGGCGAGAACATCACGGTGCGTGGCCGCGGCATCATTGACGGCTCGCTCAGCACCACGCATGCGCGCAATCTGATGCTGGTCGAGGGCGCCGACATCCGGCTCGAAGGGGTCATCCTCCGAGATTCCAGCACGTGGAACATCCCGATTCGCCGCAGCGACCGGGTCACGGTCCGCAACGTCAAGATCCTGGGCTATCGCGCGAACTCGGACGGCATCGACATCTGCAACAGCCGCGACGTGCTGGTCGAAGACTGCTTCATCCGTACGCTCGACGACCTGATCGTGGTGAAGACCGACCGCGGTGCGGGCGCGGCGCAGCGGATTGTCGCCCGCAACTGCGTGCTGTGGAACGAAGTGGCGCACGCGCTGAGCGTCGGTGCTGAACTGCGTGAAGACGTCGCTGACGTCCTCTTCACAGACTGTGATGTGATTCACGACAAAGGCCGCGAGTGGACGCTGAGGGTCTACCACTGCGACGCGGCCCGTATCACGAACATCCGGTTCGAGAACCTGCGGATCGAGGAGTCCCCCCGGCTGATTTCGCTCTGGATCGACAAGGCGTTCTGGACGCGGGACGAGCAGCGCGGCCACATCGACGGCGTCGTATTCCGCAACATCGTCGCCCCCGCCGCCCGTATCGAGCTCAACGGGTTTGACGCGGAGCACGCGATCGAGAACGTGCTGTTCCACGACGTGACGGTCGGAGGCCGGCCGTTGGAAGCCGCCGATATTCACCAGGACGAGTTCGTGCGCGGCGTGACGGTTACGCGGTCTGCCGAACCGCAGCCGTAGCACGGAGCACTGCATCCAGGTGGGGCCACGCGGGTCTGCAGTCGGAGGGTGAAAGGACCAATGTGGGAAGTGGCGTGGTGAAAGGCCCGGAGAAACGGCCCTGGGGGCGGTCGAACGTACGCCGTCTGTCACTCTTCAGGTTGAGCCAACAAGAATAGGGCGGTTTCTCGCTCGGCCAGATCGACCTCAAACTCCTGCGTCTGCCCGGCAATCAGGCGGCGGTTGAACACGTCGTAGACGGGACGCGGGTGCGGCAGGCAGATGCGTTTCCGCCCCGCCGTGCACGTGTGCAGGCCGACCCAGCGGTCGCCAGCCATCAGGTTGTCACCAGCGCGGCTGTAGACGTGCACACCGCTCCGTTCATAGATGTGCTGCAGGATGCTCCAGTCCAGCGGCACCGTTGCGCAATAGACCGATCGCCAGCTGCCACAATCGCGGTGCACCAGCGCCGGCTCGCCCGTGTCCGCATAGCGACCCCAGACCGTCGCGGAGTGATCCAGTTCCTGTGGGACGAAACGCGGGCTGAGTTGTTTCACATCCGCGCCGAACGTGGATCGCCACGCCTGGAACTGCCGGGGTGCACGCGGAAAGAGGTCGGGTGTCACCGCGACTTCCGCGAACGGCTGAGCGTCCTGCCGGAGCTTGATGCCGGTCAGGGCCTCCATACGCTGCAGCGACAGGCCGCTGGGGCCAGCGAAACCAGGGGCCCAGAACCAGATCAAGGTGCGCCCCTGGCGTTTCAGTTTCTCGATGGCGGCGAGCTGCCGGTCTGTCAGGCAGAAGTCGACCAGGAAGACATACACTTTGTAGTCAGGCAGACGGTCCTCTTCGAGATCTTCGATCAGGAACCGATCGTAGGGCGCCCCGGCCCGGCAGAGATGTTCTGTCTGCGCCACGAAGAACTGGGCTGACACATCCGTGCGGGACGCGATGACGTATTCGCTTTCCAACGCGCTGATGCAGGCCACTTCACTGCGCCGTGTCCGGGACAGCTTCATGCTCTGGTCGCTCCACTGCTGATACGCGGCGAAGTCCTGCCAGAATTCCGGCGCGTCGTACCAATGGCCGGACGACTGATCCATGTACCACATGCCCACGCCGTAGGTCAGCATGTTGGCGAGGCTGCGGCGCAGAACCTGCCGCGACTGGTCCATTGTCTGGGCGAGGCGGAAACTGTAATCGGGGCGCGCCAGGTGCGTGCGTTCGTCGGCTTCGTCGATGAAGAGCTTGCCGTGCAACGACACGCTCTCGGGAAAGTGCCGCAGATTTCCGTGCTGCCCCAGGTCGCGGTAGTAGTACGAGTGTGGCGCACTTAGCATATCCAGCCAAGGCGAACGCAGGCAGCGGGCCGCAGCGCGGTGGTGCGTCTCCTGCGCGGCCCACGCCACGTCAGGCTGATAGGCATAGTTGACGCATGTGAGCAGCCGCCCGTCGCTCTCCTCCTTGACGATGCGGCAGAAGTGTTCGATCGCATCGACCGTGGCCTCTTGAAACGCGGCGCGATAGTCCGGCACGTGGTGGCTGCGGGCGACATCATGGAACAACCCCACGTCGCCCCGATGACGCGCCACGCGGCCCGGCACACGCACCGTCTCGAATGTCACGTCCGGATCGCTCCAGGCTCTGCGCAGCGCGGCGACGTCGCCGCCATACTTGCGCTGCACGTACTGCCCCAGCGCGATGCGCATCGACTCGCTGCTGTCCGGCAGATGGTCCGGATCCCAGCTCCACGGCAGCCATTCTCCGAAACAGCCCTGCGCCAGAAAGATGCCCATCACGCGGTCTGCATAGGGCGCGTCGAGAATATGCCGCACCAGCGCGCGCAGCGCCTCGCCGGCGTCGTGTTGCCAGCGGCGCGATGCAAACGACTCGTGCTTCAGCCCGTCACCCGGCCTCCACACGGGCGCCTCCGGTTCGGCGTCGTATCCCATGCGTTCCGCCGGGTACTTGTCCAGCCACCACTCGGGCGCCCACAGATGAATCTTCGGCAGGACGTACGCCTGGGGGAGGCGGCGCTGGAACCCGGACAGCACCTTGTCCAGTTTGGCGTAATCATACTGCTGCTCGCCGACCCAGCCGAGGTCCAGATACGATGTCAGTTCGATGCACGAATAGAAGCGAAAGCCTGCGGCGTCAAAGTGCTGGGCATAATCGTCCAGGACTTCCTGCGAGAAATGGAACAGCGGGGCTCGCGGCACGCCGTCGACCACCAACGCCGGACGACCCTGGTGGAGCCCCAGCGACACGTGCGGGCCACCCGCTGACGCCGTGGCGACGGCACCGGTCAGGACCAGGACGACCGCCAGCATGACACGCGCTCTACACCGCGGATGTTGCCGGCGATCGACGGATTGCCGATACATTGCGGACCCCTCCCGACGCTAGAATGATGGCATGGCCTGGGACATCCGCGTCCGGTTTGTATTCTACAGAACTCCAGTGACCGTGTGTCTTGGACGCGTCTGGGACGTCGTGCCGGACAGGTGTACCACACGGGCCGACCCCACCACACCGATTTCGGAGGAGTTGTCAGATGCGATTCGCCATGCGGAGTGTTGGTGTCCAGGCCGCTGTGTGCCTGGTGCTGTGCGTACCGGGCATCTGTGCGGCGGACAGTCTCGCGTCAGAGGAGATCGCGCGGGGCGTCCGCGTCATCAGAGGGGCGGTCAACGGTGTGCTGATTCAACGCGAGGGCAAGACGCTGGCCGTTTACGGCGATCCGCGCGAGAACCCGGCAGCCGTAGATACGGTGCTGCTGACCCACCACCGGCGCGATGTGGTCTGGGCGGGCCGCACACTGGTCTCGAAGGGAGCTCAGGCGGTCGTGCCCGCGGCTGAAGCCGAGCTATTCACCGCTGTCGGCCAGTTCTGGTCGGACTTCGATCAGCAGCGATTTCACGACTACACGCACAGGTGCACCAAGGTGCTGGTGGAACCACTGCCGGTCTGGAAGGCGGTGCGGGGAGGTGAGACGCTCGCCTGGCAGGGGCTCCCGATTCGCGTCCTCGATACGCCGGGCTATACGCCGGGAGCGGTCACCTATCTGGTGGAACTCGAGGGGCAACGAATCGCCTTCACCGGCGACATGCTCTACGGGGACGGGAAGATCCTGGACCTCTACAGCCTGCAGGATGCCATCCCCGAGCTCGGAATCATGGCCTACCATGGCTACGCGGCCCGGCTCAGCGAACTGGTTGCCAGTCTGCGGCAGGTTGCGGCTGAACATCCGTCGGTGATTGTACCGGCGCGTGGACCGATTGTGCGCAATCCGCAGCAGGCGATCCAGGTCCTCATCGCGCGCATCCAGGCACTCTATGCCAACTATCTGTCCATTGACGCACATCGGTACTACTCCGCCGAAGATCGTTTCGTAGCCAAGGGGCGCCGCGTGCTGGGCGCCGACGCCCAGATCGCCTGGATGCCGGAGGCGGAGACAATTGCGCCCCTGCCGGCCTGGATCGTGCCGATCGACAACGCCCGGCTCATCGTGTCCGCCGACAAAACCGGATTCCTTGTGGATTGTGGCAGTTCGCGCATCGTGGACGAATTGATGAAGCTGAAGGCGGACGGGCAGTTGCAGGCCATCGAGCACATCTTCGTCTCGCACTACCACGATGATCACACCGACCAGGTTGCCAGGCTGGTCGACACGTGCGGCGCCACGGTGCATGCCACGCGGCGCAACGGGGATATCCTGCAGAACCCCGGTGCCTACCGCATGCCGTGCCTGACCAGGAACCCGATTCACGTGTCGGGACGCACCCCAGAGGGGACCAGCTGGAGGTGGAAAGAGTTCCAGATGACCCTCTATTACTTCCCGGGCCAGACGCTGCAGCATGATGCGCTGCTGGTCACAGCCGATACGGGGGAGCAGTACTTCTTTATCGGCGACTCGTTCACGCCGTCCGGGATCGACGACTACTGCCTGCTCAATCGCAACCTCCTGCGTGAAGGGGCGGGGTATCTGGCATGCCTGGAATGTGTGAAGCAGGTTGCGCCCGATGCGCTGCTCATCAATCAGCACGTCGGCCCGGCGTTCCGATTCTCCGGCCCGCAGATGGACCACATGATCGACGTGCTCAGACAGCGAATCGATCTGCTGCGGGTACTGTTTCCCTGGGACGACCCGAACTTCGGCATCGACGACGGTTGGGCGCGGTTCTATCCCTATTCGCAGGGCGCGCGATCAGGGGACGATGCTGAGCTCTCGCTGCGCATCCTGAACCACTCGCCGGTCGAGCAGACGTTCGACGTGCACGTGAATCTGCCGCCAGGCT
>DAISIS010000373.1:0-5794 GCA_036821925.1 Pirellulaceae bacterium | reverse complement strand
CTTCCACACCTACGGCGGACTGCGGCTGGAGAGCAATGCCACCGAGAGTCTGGTCGTCAAGCTGTTCGGGGCCACGGCCGGGTTTACCGCAACCGGGCGGCCGCTGGACATCGACGACCGGATCGGTGGCATCATCCAGGTGATCGGCCAGCCGGGCTCGCCGGTGGTCTTCACGTCGCTGCGCGACGACACCAAGGGAGCCGGGTTCCGCGTTTCGGACGGCCTGCCGCAGACCGACACGAACAACGACGGCAGCGCCACGCTGCCGGGACCAGGCGACTGGCGCAGCATCCTGATCGACCAGTACGCGCACGACCGCAACGTGGACGTGTACGTGGAATCCGAGGCGGCCAACGTCGTCTCGCCGGGCTCCAACGCCACCACCAGCCAGGCCGAGATCCTGGGGGCCCTGGCGTCGAGCGAGAAGAACGGCGACGAGAACCTGCGGCTGGGCTTCGAGGTCCACGGGTTGCTCAACGCCCGCAACGACATCGACGTGTACAGCTTCCAGGCCCGTGCCGGGACGGAGGTCTGGATCGACTTCGACCGGACCCGGCATTCGCTCGACACCGTCGTCGAACTGATCGGTTCCGACGGCCAGCTGATTGCCCGGTCGGACGATTCGTTCCAGGAGTCGAACCAAGCGGAATCGATCGTGAAGGCCAGTCCCTCGATCGACGCCAACGTGCTGCAGAAGTCCGCCTACCTCCAGGGGCGTGACGCCTACACGACCAACCCGCGCGATGCGGGCATGCGCGTCGTGCTGCCCGGTGCCGTGGGGAGCGCGCTGACATCCTTCTACGTCCGCGTCCGCAGCAGCAGCGGCAACCTGGCCGACGTGAACGCCGGCCAGACGATGGGGCGGTACCAGTTCCAGGTGCGGCTGCAGGAAACAGATGAGGTGCCCGGTTGCACCATCCGCTACGCCGACATCCGCTACGGCACGTACGGCATTGAGGTCTACGGCCAGCCGATCCACTCGCCGCTGCTGGGTGAGGCCAGCGAGGCCAATAATCCGGCCAACGATGTGATCGCCAACGCGCAGGCGCTGGGTAACATCCTCAACACCGATCGCGCGGCGCTGAGCATCGGGGGTGAGCTGACCGCCGCCTCCGACGTGGACTTCTACCGCTTCGAAATCAACTACGACTCCGTGCAGGGGTCCGGGATCGTCAATCCCTTCCTGTACCTGTCGACGATCTTCGACGTGGACTATTCCGATCAGCTGGGGCGCTCGGACGCATCCCTGGCCGTGTTTGACGCCAACTTCAACCTGATCCTGTCGTCCAGCGGGGTGCGCGGACGGGATAACTCGAACATCGCCGAGGACCAGCCGGCACCGCTCAACGGCGCCGACATGGACGACACGTCGCGGGGGTCGGCCGGCACGCTGGATCCGTACATCGGCGCGCAGTCATTGCCCGAGGGCACCTACTACCTGGCGGTGACCAACAGCAGTCGGATGCCCAACGAACTGAGCCAGTTCACGCAGGCCAATCCGGCCAACCCGCTGATCCGGCTCGAACCGATCAACTCGATCAGGCGGATCGCCGAAGAACGAGTGGAGCAGACCGGGGGCTCGAACATCGCCGGCTCGCCGACGGTCGACCTGCTGGACGACATCAGCATCGTGCCGTTCACGCTCGGGGACGTGACGCTGTTTGTGAGCACGTATCCGGGTGAGCAGCCCACCTATGTGTCGAAGATCCATACCGTGGACCCGTTCACGGGTGCGCGGGAAACGACGCTCGGTGATATTTCCGTGGGCGGCAACTTGCCGTATATCGGCGACATCGCCATGCGGTACGACGGCCAGATGTTCTCGTTCTCGCATTCGTACTTCGCCCAGCTCCGCAACGACGGGACCGTCGGGAACTTCCTGCAGATCGACACCGGCACAGCTGCCGCCACCAACCTGGGCGACGATGGCCTGCTGACCTACGTCCCCAATCCGAACGGCCAGGGTTCCGTGCGGGCGGGGGCGAATCAGCAAGGTGTCGGCGTGTTCTTCAACGCCATCACCTTCGCCGGTAACGACCAGTACGATCTGTTTGCGGTGGGGGACCGGGGCGATGCCGGGAGCGGGCTGGTCACGCGGGAAACCAACATCCTGTACGAATTCGACGCGAACACCGGCGTCGGGAACAGCATGTACTCGCCCGACAACGACCGGACCGGCTGCCCGCCGGGCGGCACCGAGTGCCAGCACAACGGCGCCGGCACCCAGATTCGCGAACGCGGGCAGATCATTACGAGCGGCTCGACCATCACCACCGTCGACGCAACCGATCCGATGGGCCCGTTTGACGCGTCGATCAGCATCCAGGATGGCGCGGAGTTCCGCGTCGGCTCCGAGAACTTCGAATTCGACACCGGACCGGAAGTCACGGTGCTCATCGACCCGGCGACGGGCCGGGTGATCCGCGACGGCGACTTCATGATTCTCGACGGCGACTTCTTCCAGTTCGACACCGGGTCCACGCTGGTCTTCCCGGCGGATACCGAGGTCTATGCTGCCGGTGCTACGATCCCCGACGGGCTGGTGCTCACCTTCTATGCCACCAACGGCGCAATGGTGCGTCTGGAATTCGAGGATACCGGTGTGGGGGACGGGCGAGAGACGTCCGGCTCGGTCCTGGTCAATTACGACGCCACCACGACGCAGGCTCAGCTGCAGCAACGGGTGGTGAGCAGCCTGAACGCGATCACCGTCTTTCCGGTGCGGGCGGCGGCGGTCGGGGCGGATCTGGTGTCGTTCACCCGCGATGCGCGGATCTACATGAACGGCCGCTTCCAGATCGACACCTCCAACACGATTCTGTCGACGCTGGGCCAGCCGGCGGCGGCGCTGCTGGCGGAAGAGACGATCCTGATCCCCAACAGCGGCTATGCCGACGCCGAAACGCTGACCATCAGTGACGGCAACAAGACGGTGCTGTTTGAGTTTGAAGATGTCAGCCTCAGCAACGGGTTGGTCAACGTCGGGGCGGTGCCGATCAATTTCGACGCGACGTCCGGCGGATCGGAGATCTTCACGCAGCTGGTGGTCGGGATCCTGACGAACGATCTGCGCGTCTCGCCGCAGCTCATCGCCCTGCACCCGTCGGCGGACATCTGGGGGCTGCACCTCGAGACGTCGCTGAAGCTGTCGGGCGAACTGGGGGATGCCCCGATCGTCGCCGTGGTCAACGGTGCGCAGTTCAACGACGGCGAAACCTTCGTCGTCGTGACCACCGACGGCACGACCACCTTCGAGGTCGATCTGGGTGACGGCGTGGCGGCCGGAAACGTGCAGTTCTCGGTCACCTCCTTCGACACAGCGGTGCAGCTGGCGGAGCAGCTGGCCAGTTACGTCAATCTGTACACGGCCGCCGAGGCGCGGGCGGTCTACGAGGCGGCCGACGACGCCGTGGCCTATGTGCGTGTCAATTCCCAGCAGATCCCGCTGGGACGCACCACGCCCGACACCGCCCACCTCTTGTTCCAGGAGGCCAGCGCCGGCCTGTCACTGGTGCCGATCTTCGACTACCTGGCGAATCCGGACAATCCCACGTTCAACGACATCGAAGGACTGCTCATGGGGTTCGAAGAAACCATGACGCAGGCGCAGTTCCAGCAGCAGCTGGCGAACGAACTGAACGTGCGGCGGACCATCACCAACGCGTCGAACGACGCAGGGGCGCCGATCGTCATCACGTCCGAGAACCACGGACTGCGCTCGGGCCAGTCGGTCATGATCCGGGACATGGTGGGGGACCTGGTGCAGATCACGCCGGGGCAGGTGTTCGCGAACGGCCTGTTCGATGTCACCGTAGTGGATGACAACAGCTTCGCGCTCAACGGCACGCAGTTCCGGAACTTCAGCGGCAATACCCTCTTCAACTATCAGGATGGGGGTTACTTCATCAACTATGAAGCCAGCTCGCTGGGCGACCGGACGAACTTCCTCGGCGGCAATGTGGGGCGGTTCAATGGCGTGCCGATCTTCGTGGATCAAGGGACGCGCGGTGGAGTCGGTGCGGGGAACGTCCGCGTGCCGTTGCGGGCGGCCGACACGGCCAATCAAGTCGCCAGCGTCGTGGCGCAGCACATCAACCGCGAGCTGTATCCGGGAGTCACGGCCCGCGCTGCAGCAGGCGTGGTCAACATCGTCAACGGCCGGGCGTTTGCCGACGCACCGCTGATCGCCAGTAACAGCGGGGCCGGTGGCCAAGTGACCGGCATCGCAATCGTGAACAACAACATGTACGCCGTGGACGATCGTGGCGGTCTGTACCAGATCCGGAACTACCGCAGTTCCAGCCTGTCCACGCAGTACATCACGAACATCGCGGGCATCGAGTTCGCCGGGCTGTCGGCCGGTCCGCAGCAGCTGCAGGGGGGCGCCTACGCCGACCTGCTGTTCGGCATCAGCCGCAGCGGCCGCCTGTACGCCTTCAATACCCTCGGCCAGCTCCAGCCCATCTTCGTCGACGGGCAGACGAGCGTGCAGACGGGGGCGGTCGGCGAAGTGACGGGGATGGCCTTCTCGAACCTCGACAAGAACCTGTGGCACGTCACCGATAATCGTGCCAACGATGCGGGGCACGGCATCACGGTGCCGGTGGACAGCAGCCGCCTCGCGCAGAACGGCGGGAACAGTTTCTATTTCGGGTTCCAGAACGTCGACGCGAACGGTTGGACCAACCTCGATCCGACCAATCGCAACAACTACAACTTCCCGGGGGGCGCCCACGGCAGCCTCGAGACGAATGCCTTCAGCCTCCAGGGGTATGCGGCCGGCGATGATCCGGTGCTGTACTTCAACTACTTCCTCCAGACGGAGAATGCGCTGTACAACCCCCAGCCGCTCGATCCGATGCGGGACGCGTTCCGCGTCTTCATCAGTGCGGACGGAGGCGAATGGCAGCTGCTGGCGACCAACAACTCGTTCCGCAGTGACGTCTGGGACGACGAGTATGAGTTGGGGGAAAGCGCCATCTCGCAGATGGATGAGGTCAACGGGCGGCGTGGCGTGCAGGAGCTCTACGACAACACGGACTCCTGGCGGCAGGCGCGCATCCAGTTGGCGCCGTGGGCCGGCATGGAGAATCTGAAGCTGCGATTCGACTTCTCCACGGCGGCCAGCCTGGATATCGGCGGCACGGCCGGGGTCGACATCCGCGGCGTGGTGTCCAACAAGCTCCGCGACGGCGAGACGCTGGTGATCGATGGCGGGGTCGTCTTCGAGTTTGATTTCGGCAACATCCTGGTGGCCTCCAACGCGGCAGCCTTCACCGACGGCACACGTTTCGAAGCCTACGGTACGCGGTTTGAATTCGATACGCTGCTCGACGGTGTCACCGATGGCATCCCGATCATGTTGCTGCCGACCGACAACGCGGCGGCGGTGGCACAGCGGATCGAACAGGCCTTGTTGTCCCAGTCGATCGGTGTCGTCCGCGACGGCAACCGGCTCAATCTGCCGGTGCCCGGGGTAGTGGACGTGCTGGATTCGGCACTGATCCATGAGGCGGAGCCGGGTGTCGACGGCGCGCACATTCCGATGTTGGTGACGCTGTCGATGTCCTCCGACCAGGTGGCCGCTGTGGTCCGCAAGGCGCTGGAAGACCGGTTTGCCGGCGGCGATATCGGGCCCGGTGAGGATGGCTACCAGAATATCGCCGTGTACAAGGACAGCGTCCGCCTGATCGGCCATTCCGTGACCGACGCGGGGCCGCTGAGCGTGATCGGCCAGCTGCAGGCCGACGAATTCGGCGCCTTCAATGCCTCCGGACCGCCGGCGCTGCCGGGA
>DAISIS010000372.1:0-5797 GCA_036821925.1 Pirellulaceae bacterium | reverse complement strand
TCGACCGCATGGAGGCGGTGGAACTTCCTTGGGTCTTCGACGAGAACAACCGCCCGCCACTGGTTGAGTAGCCGATCTGGCTCGGGAGGCGGCGAATCTCATGCACATTGCATCCTTCGCCAGTGCCCCCTCTTCCACCGGACTTGACATCCGGTCTTTCCCTTTGCCGCTCAGCTAAATTGCCGCCTGTCTGCTCAGCTAAATTGCCGTGCTGCTTGGAAAGAAGGAGAGGGCTTCCTTCTTCCAAGTAGTGGCTTCAGGATCTGCCGCGCAAGGGGGCTACGCTGACTCGGCAAGCCGAACGGCCTGGGTGAGCGGTAGGTGACGGGCCGTTTATGCGGACGGTTGCCGCAGATCCTTGCCCGGGGCGCATAAAAAACCTCGCCCTGCCTCTCGAAGCATTCGCGTCGAAGAGGTAGGACGAGGGTGTGTCTACAACAATCGAGAGTATAGCCGAGGACCTGGCTTTTTTGCCATAGCCATCGAGAAGTTTTTCTCGTTTCGCGCCGATTGGCACCAGGAGGACCGCGCCAGGCCGCTTGTCCGGCAATATCAGTCCACGCTGGACTCGATCCTGCAATCTCATCCCGAGTTGTGCGGGTGCGTAACTTCCTGCGCGGAGTGCGGGATTCGTTTTCTCACGCATCCCCGCAATGTGGGTCGGCAAAAGCTGCGGTGTCCGTTCGGCTGTCGGCAGCATCATCGCCGGGAGTGTTCCTGCCAGCGGAGCGCCGCGTATTACCGGACGACGGCCGGGAAGGCCAAAAAGAAGCGGCTCAACGCTCGCCGCCAAGTCCGCCAGGCCCCGCCCGCCAGCGAGCCATTGCCCGTGGCGGCCGAATCGCCGCGGGAGCACGTGGTGCTCGACGAGGCGCGCGTGGCCAGTTCAGCGATGCTGCCCTATGTGCGGATGGTGGTGAGCCTGATCGAAGGTGTCGAATTCACGTGCCGGGAAGTCGTCGAGTTGCTGGGGCGGAGTTTGAGACAACACCGCATCGGCGCTGGCCGGAGGGGCGAGTACCTTTGGGGCTTCCCGGACCGGCACCCGCCTTAGAGGGCATTCGATGCGCGAAACGGTGGAACTTTCGAGTTTGGACCTGCGGTACGAGGGGCATCGCCTGCGGGACGACGCCCGCGAAGCGCGCCTGCTGGCGTCGATTGCCGAACGGGGCATCGAAGAGCCGCTGCAAGGCGTGGATATCTCTGCGGCCCACGTTCTGCTGGACGGCTTCAAGCGTTGCCGTGCGGCGAAGAAGTTGGGGATCGGCTGCGCTGCGTACGTGTCGCTGGGCGCGGAGGAAGCCGCGGGAATCCTGCAATTGATGCGGGCCTCGACGCAGCATGGCCTGAACATCCTGGAACAGGCCCGCTTCGTCGGTGACCTGGTTTCGATCCACGGGATGAGCGTGGCGGAGGTCGCGCAAACGCTCTCCCGCAGCAAGGGTTGGGTCTCGATGCGTCGGCGTCTGCTGGACGAGATGCGTCCGGCAGTGCGGGAGATTCTCTTCCGCGGGGCGTTTCCCGTGTACTCCTACATGTACACCCTGCGGCGGTTCATGCGCATGAACGCGGGCCGCTGGCAGGAGATCGAGCGGTTCGTCGAGGTCGTGGCTGCGGGCAACCGGTGTTCCGGGTCGCGGCTGAGCGTGCGGGACATCGAGTTGCTGGCCCCTGCGTACTTCCGCGGTCCGGATGCGTTACGAAAGGCCATCGAAGAGGGAAATCTGGGCTGGCCGCTCGAACAATTGAAGCGTGCGCCGGAGGATCGGGAAGGCTGCAACGCATTCGAGCGTGGGCTGCTGAAGGATCTGGAACTCTTGCGGAAGTCCCTGCAACGGGTGATGGCGCGATGCCACGACCCGCGGCTGGGCAGCCCGGCCTTCCGGGCCCAGGCGAACTTGCTCAGCGGCGGTCTGCTGAGCCTGTGGACGCCGTTTTGCGAAAGGATGAAGGAGCTTCATGATCGATCCCGACCGGCGTAAGGCCATTTACCAGTCGCACCTGGCCGGCGTGCCGATGAACCACATCAGCCGGCAGTTCCACGTCAGTCCGCGGACGGTGCGCACGATCATCCGCCAGCAGGGCAACCTGCCCCAGACGGTGCGCAAAGACAAGATCCACATCGACCCGGAGTTGCTCAGGCGGCTGTATCGGCAATGCGACGGCTGGCTGGAGCGCGTTTACGAGATCCTGGTGGAGAACGAAGGGGTCCAGGTGAGCTATCCCACCTTGACGCGGCGAGCGCGGGAGCTGGGGCTGGGCCAGCCCGCCCAAGCCCGCTGCGATCACGTGCCGGACGAACCGGGTGCCGAGATGCAGCACGACACCTCGGTGTACAAGGTGAAACTGGCGGGCCACCCGACGCGGGTCATTGCCAGCCTGTTGTACCTGCGGTACTCGAAGCGGCGGTATTTGAAGTTCTACCGGGCATTCAACCGCTTCGCCATGAAGTGTTTCCTGCACGAAGCCTTGATGTTCTGGGGCTACGCGGCCAGGCAGTGCATTATTGACAACACCAACCTGGCGCGTTTGCGCGGCAGCGGCAAGCAGGCGGTGATCGTGCCGGAGATGGCCGCCTTCGCCGAGCACTACGGCTTCCAATTCGTCTGCCATGCGATCGGCCACGCGAACCGCAAAGCCGGGGAGGAGAGGAGCTTTTGGACGGTCGAGACCAACTTCCTGCCGGGCCGCAGCTTCCAGAGCCTGGAGGACCTGAACCGGCAGGCGCTGGAGTGGGCTACGGTGCGCATGGAGCATCGCCCGGCCAGCAAGACGAAGTTGATTCCCGCCAAGGCGTTCGAGCACGAATGCCACTACCTGACCGCGCTTCCGACCCAACTCCCCGCGCCGTACTGGCCGCACGAGCGCGGCACGGATGAGTACGGATACGTTTCGTTCCAGGGGAATTACTACTGGGTGCCGGGAACCAAACAGGAAGACGTCAAGGTGCTTGAATATGCGGACCGTGTGAAGATCTATCGCGGGCGGACGCTGTTGGCCGAGTACCTGTTGCCGGCCGATGGCGTCAAGAACGCCCACTTCAGCCCCGAGGGACAACCGCCGCCGCGTTACCTGCCCAAGCGTCGCCACCACGGTTCCCAGCACGAGGAACAACGGCTGCGGGCGCTGGACCCGGCGGTGGCCGCCTACGTGGACTTCGCCCTGCAGACCCCCGGCATCCAGCGGCATCGCTTCCTGCGGGAGTTGTTCGCGCTGTCGCGCAAGGTGACGCCGGCCGTGTTCGCCGAGGCCCTCATCCGCGCGCGGCGTTATCGCGTGGTCGAGATGGAAACCCTGCAGCGCATCGCCTGGCTCAGCATGAGCCAGGGACAGGAGCCCCTGCCCGACGTGGAGGTGGACGAGAGCTTTCGCCAGCGTCCGGCCTATCAGGAGGGCTTCTTGACCGACGAGCCGGACCTGTCCGTGTATGACGAACCGCCCCCCAGGGATCACCCGATCCAGGAACCGGAAAGCGAGGACCACGATGGATGAAGAACTGCGGAAGATCCTCAAATATCTCCGCCTCGGCGGATTGCTGGCCGGTTGGGAGGAGTTGCTGGCCAAAGCCCGACGCGGGCGCTTCTCCCACGAGCGGTTGCTGCGGCAGGTGCTGGAAGCGGAATACCGCGTCAAGCTGGAAAACGCCCGGCTGCTGCGCCGCAAACGTGCTCGCATCCCCGAGATGCTGGAGATCGAAACGTTCCCCTTCGCCCGCCAGCCGAAGCTGGACCGCAAGACGATCCTCTCGCTCTACGACCGCTTCGACTACATCACCAAACAACAGAACATCGTCTGGCTGGGCCCCACCGGTTGCGGCAAAAGCGGCCTGGCCACCGGCTTCCTGCTGCAGGCGCTGGATCGGGGATATCGCGGCTGCTTCGTCACGTTCCCCGAGTTGCTGACCGAACTGTATGCCTCGCTGGCCGATCGCTCGGAAGAGAAGGCCCTCCGCAAATACGCCCGCTACGACTGCCTGGTAATCGACGAGGTCGGGTACGTCGAGATCGAACCGGCCCAGGTGGGCCTGTTCTTTACGCTGATGCAGAAGCGGCACAAGACCAAGACCACGCTGATCACCTCGAACCTGGGCTTCGGCGAGTGGGGCACGTTCCTGAAGAATAATCACTTGACCGGCGCGTTGCTCGACCGCCTCACGGAAACCAGCCACGTGATCAACATGAAACACTGCCGGAGCCTGCGGACCAAGCTCAATGAAAGCGGAGAAACGAGCGTGGAATGAACTTCGACGATCTGCGCCAACGTACCGCCGCCGCCCGGGAGGCGCCGTTGGAAACCGTGCTGCTCTTGCGTGGCGCAGTACGCGATCGGCGTGACCGGCGCAAATGGCACACCGAACAAGGCCCGCTGTCGGTCTCCGGCCCCAAGTTCATGAATTGGCAGCGCGGCCAAGGCGGCGGCGGGGCGATCGACCTGGTGATGCACTTGGCCGGCGTCGACTTCCGCACCGCGGTGACCTGGCTGCAACAGCATTTGGCGGCCAGCAGCGGTCATGCCATAAACGCTCTTGGCACACCATCCGCGGCGGCTGAAAAGCCCGGCGGGCTACGCCTGCCCGCCCCCAATGATCGCCAATTCGGCCGTGTTCGCCAGTATCTCACGCAACGCCGCGGTCTGGCCGTCTCGCTCATCGAGCCGCTCGCGCAGTCCGGCAAGCTCTACGCTGACAGCCGAGGAAATGCGGTCTTCCTGTTGGTGGCCGGAAAGGCCCAGCGGCCGGTGGGCGCGGAACTGCGCGGCACCGGGCCGCGCGTTTGGCGTGGGATGGCTCCCGGCACCCGCAAGGACTTGGGATACTTCTGGATCGGTGAGCGGGGCTCCCGGGAAATCGTCCTCTGCGAATCGGCGATCGACGCGATGAGCTGCTTCCAGATCCATCCGCAGCGGATCTGCATCTCCACCTCTGGCGTTCGCGCCGACCCACCCTGGCTCGACGGCCTGCTTGCCCGAGGCTACGGCATCTTCTGCGGCTTCGACGCCGACAGCCCTGGTGACGCCGCGGCCGCCCGCATGCTGGTCCTCCACCCCGCCGTCCGTCGCCTGCGGCCGCCCGCCCACGACTGGAACGACGTGCTCACTTCCAGCCGTTGATCGCTCCCGCGGAAAGTCCCATCCACAGCGATTGCTGCGTCACTCGCCGCGAACGGCCGGGGCAATTTATCTGAGCACGGCCGGGGTAATTTATCTGATCGCCAAGGATCCCCTGCCGGAAATGCCCCATCCGCCCGAAGAACTGCCCGTATTTGAAGGCGTTCTCGATGCTTACGGAAGCCGAGCAACTCTGTGCCGCGGGCGTCTATCACACCCACGAGGGTTTCCATCACGCCTACGGCAACGAGAGCCGACCAATCCTCATCTTCGACGAAAACTGCGTGGATTTGCTCTTGGAGCCGGTCGAGCATTCCCTGTCCCAGTGGCGGGCATGGAGGGATTTGCTGCAACAGTGGCAGCGAAGGCACCCCAAGAGCACCGTTCTTGCGCCGATCTTCGCCCTCCTCAATTGGTTCGACGCTCTGGAGCAACAGTTCTTGACGGCGACGGACGCCAGTGGGCAGAAGGTGAAGTTCCAGCCGCACTTCCTGCCGGCGGATCTTCAGCAACCGGAGCTGAAGATCTCGCCTCGGGTGGAAAAGTGGCTCGCCCGTCAGGCGTCCAGCCACCCCCAGGTCCACAATTTGTACCGCGAAGCGGTCCATCTGCTCACGACCCCCGGGAGTTGCGCCCTGTTGCAGCGGATCCCGAAGGACGACGGCGACATGGTGCTGGTACGGTTCCGGAA
>DAISIS010000371.1:0-5802 GCA_036821925.1 Pirellulaceae bacterium | reverse complement strand
TAAGACTCTTTCATTCTCAACTCCAAGCCGGTTTATCCCGGCGCTTTCCGTGCTCGCGCTCGTGCTCGGAATCGTCACTCGTTGCTCGTAATCGCTGCGTGCAGGTAGCGGCAGCCACCTCGCTCGTCGCGGTGCGCGAATTGGCATGGCACCGCGTAGGAGCCGCGAATCGCCATGGTCGGCACACCGAGCGCCCCCGCCAGGTGAATCGTGGAGTTGTCGACGGAAATCACAAGATCCAGCGCCGCGACCTGCGCCGCAAAGTCATCGAGATCACGCACGGGGTCGGAATCGAGCCAGTGATCGACCTGGTGCCCCGTTTGCGCTCGAAACGAAGCCAATTTGTTCCCGCAGTCGCCGTACTGGAGATTGACAAACTTGACGCCAGGAACCGTGAACAGACTGGTCAGCTGTTCGAGCATGGTGGACCGCCGTCGTTGCTCATCACGTTCTCGGCGTGGCCTTACTCGCGGACATTAAAGCAGTAGAGGTTGTCCTCGTAGCGGAGATACAGCCGGCCGCCAATCACAACGGGGTGCGCCCAACTCATTTCCTGGCCTTCCACCGTGACCTGCCCGCGGATTTCGAGTCCCTCCGGCGAACAGGTAGCCAGTGCCGCTTCGCCACCATTCTCCGAGAACAGATACAGCATGCCATCCGCATAGCAGAGCGAGCCCTTGCCCACACCGCGCTCGCGCCATTTCTGTTGCCCGGTGGGCAGGTCGAGGCAGGTCCAGCCCTCGGCATGGTTGCCGTAAATGTGCCCTGCGTGAATGATGTAGCCGCCATGGTGGCACACCATGTTGCGGGTTCTCCAGGCCTCGGTGGCCGTCACACGCTGGCCACGCACATCCAGCTTCAGGCAGATGCCTCCCTGGTCGTAGCCGTTGGCCCAGAAGACATAACCGTCGGCAAAGGCCGGCGTCGGGCAGTTGGCCGTGTTGTGAGCGCTGAACGGGTTGGCCCACAGCAGCTGCCCGTTCGCCGCGTCCACCGCCACGATGCCCTCCGCGGTGCCCGCCACGATCATCTCCGCCCCCTGATAGTCGACCGCGATGCAGGAACCGTACTGGGCGCCGGCCTGGAACCCGGAGCTCGCCCACACCGGTTGACCGGAGTGCTTGTCCAGTGCGACGATGCACCGCGCGCCACCGGGCGTGACAATCGCGAGTTGCTTGTGGATCAGCACCGATTCGGCGTAGGCCCAGTTGGGCATCTCGCCGCCAAACTCGCTCAGTTGGTGTGTCCATTGGCGCTGGCCGTTCGACGCGTCATAACAGCCCACCTGCCCGCTGCCTGAGAGCAGATACAGGTACCGCCCGTCGCAGGTGGCGGACGAACGGGTGCCGGGATAGTCCCGCTCGTGGGCGGGCGCGAACGCGACCTGCCACTGCTGCCGCCCGTCCTGGTCGAAGGCCGTCAACACCTCGCTGGATTCCAGCACCCCGGTGATGTAGACGGTGCCGTGGACGACCGTGACGGACGAATAACCCCGGCCGATGCCGGCAGCCTTCCACAGCAGGGGCGGTCCCCCTTCCGGCCACTGCTTCAGCAAACCGGTGTCTGGCGACTTGCCATCGCGCTGGGGGCCGCGCCATCCCGGCCAGTCCGCTCGGGCGCCGGCGTCCGCAGTCGCTCCGGCACCCGTGCGTCCGGCGCGCGGCCCCTTCCGCTGGGCCGCCACCTGCTCGCGCACGAACTTCTGGTCGGCCTTGCTGAGCTTGCCGACCGAGACCGCGGTCACCTGGCCGTCCCGCTTCAACAGGAACACCTGGCCGCGTTCGAATCGGACCAGGGCCGCTTCGAGCGTGAACTTGCCGCTGCTGTCGGTCCAGGTGCGGAAGTCGGTCAGCGGCTCCGTGTCCCCGTCCACCGCCACCTGCGCACACACGCCGGCAACCACCAGGGCGATTGCGGGCACGCTGAGACAGATCATTCGCACCGGCATCAGTCGCATTCCTCTGGGCCCTCGCGCTGGGACGTACAGCACACGGCCGGCTGCCGGCCGCGCCGATCCCGGCGGGCCCGTCGTGCAGCAGGCCGCCACGCGTAGTATCCGCCGGAGCCGGGAGGTCTGTCCAGTGGCGGGTGGCCGCAGTGGCAGGCGGCTGGGCCGCACGATATATTGCGGGAGTGCGGTCGAGCAAGCGCCGCACGGGTCGCACCCGGGCGGCCAGTCCCCTCCCACGCCCTACTCTGCCGAGGCGGATGACCATGGAACCAGATCAGCGTGCTGGCGCACCGGGCGAGTTGGAGTTGAACGCAGAGCAGCGGAACCGGCTGCACGGCGCGACCTGCCGATTGCTGGCCGCTGCGGCGCGGCAGCAGTCGGTGCCCGTGGACCGCCTGCCGCTGGGCGAGCTGGCGGCTCTGCTGGTCGTGGGTGTGTTTGTCACCCTGCACAAGGCGGGTGCGCTGCGGAGCTGCATCGGGAACTTCACGCGCTCCATTCGCCTGGACGAAGCGCTGGAACGCGCGGCCACCGGTGCCGCCTGCCACGACCCGCGTTTCCCGCCCGTGGAGATCGACGAACTGCCGGACCTGACGGTCGAAATCTCGCTGCTCCACTCCCGCCAGACGCTAGGGGACTCGGCCGCAGCCCGGCTGTCGAGCATCGAGATTGGCCGGCACGGCCTGGACATCCAGCACCACGGACGCAGCGGCCTGCTGTTGCCGTGTGTGGCCGTCGATCACGGCTGGGATGCAACCACGTTTCTCCGCGAAGTCTGCCGGAAGGCGGGACTGCCCCCCGACACCTGGAAGGACCCGCAGGCAACCCTGTACCGATTCGCCGCCACGCGCTGGGGCGGCCGGTTTGCGGCGGACGCTGCAGAGTTCTGACCCGGGCAGGCCGCGCTCGAGCAGACAGGGGCAGGACGCTGTACGACGGCGCCATCACCGGTGCCGGACGGCCAGCCCGCAGGCGGGAGCCTCCCGCCACGTTGCCTACGCCACGCGCGATTGCGGGCGTGCCGCCGGCGGAGCGAAGACGCCCGTGCTGAGGTACCGGTCACCGCGATCGGGCAGGAGCGCCACGATCGTGCCGCGGGTCATGCGGCGAGCAACCTGCACCGCCCCAGCCACTGCCGCACCGCTCGACATCCCCACAAACAGCCCCTCGCTGCTGGCCAGCAACCGCGTCATCTGGAAGGCGTCCTGATCGACAACCGTCAGCTGTTCGTCCAGCTGAGAGGGATCGTAGATGCGCGGCCGAATGGCTTCACGCATATTCTTGAGTCCCTGGATGTGGTGTCCCATCGTCGGTTCGACACCCACCACGCACACGCGCGGCAGCCGTTCCCGGAGGTAGCGGCCGATCCCCATCAACGTGCCGCTGGTCCCCATGCCGGCGACGAAGACATCCACATCGCCCGCGGCCTGCGCGAGAATCTCGGGCCCTGTCGTTTCGTAGTGCGCCAGCACGTTGTGCGGGTTGGAGTACTGGTCCGGCAGGTAATACTCGGCCGGCTGCCCCTCCACAATCTCGCGCGCGCGGCGAATGGCGCCATCGGTGCCGTCTTGTGCCGCCGTCAGCACAACTTGAGCGCCTAGCGCTTCGAGCACCGCGCGGCGCTCCTTGCTCACACCGGCCGACATGCACAGCACGACGCGGTAGCCTTTGGCCGCGCCGATCATCGCCAGGGCAATGCCCGTGTTCCCCGAGGTCGCTTCAATAATGGTCTTCCGGCCCGTCAGCTCACCGGACGCCTCCGCCGCCTCGAGCATGCGGCGCGCGGGACGGTCCTTGACCGAACCACCCGGGTTGTGCCCCTCCAGTTTGGCCAGAATGCGGACCGCCTTCGGTCTGCCAGGCAGGTTTCTCAGTTCTACCAGCGGTGTGTTGCCAATCGCTTCGACCACGCCCATCATTGGCTCCTCGGTCACGGCCCATCGGTCATCATCGGCCGAATTGTCCGAAGCTCTGCATCCTGACGTGTTCGAGGCGTGCAAGTCGCGTCGGGGCCGGTAAGCTGGCAAACCTGGGGGAACCGCAACGCCGGCCTTCAGTTCGTGTATGGCACAGTGCCGGTCGCCGCGTCGACCTGGTATCCCCAGCGTTCAAGATACGCTGCGCCCGGCAGGAACTGATCGCCGCTGGCCGCCAGCTTGCGTTGGAGGAGCGCATCGAGTTCCGCACGCGTCCCACGCGACGCGGGGCGATCAATAAGATTGGTGAGCTGATACGGGTCGGCCTGATTGTCGAACAGCAGCCAGGGGCCGTCCAGGGATCGCACATAAGTGTACTGCCGCGTGCGCAGTCCCCGATACTCGCGCCCCCCGCGGTCGCGCCGCCATTCCCCAAACGGCGTGACACAGGTGAGCAGCGCCGCACCATCCGACGGGTCGGCCGCACCCTGCATGTAGCGGCTGAAGTCCAGACCATCGACCGAGGGGGGCACCGGCAGGCCCGCCAGTCCCGCCAAGGTGGGCAGCAGATCCTCGGTGCTGATCACGGCATCAAGTGACTTGCCTTCGTCACCGAACAAGCGGGGGTAATGCACCACCAGCGGGACGCGAATTGCCTCGTCCCACGGCTGCTGTTTGCGCACCTGGCCATGCGAGTACAGCAGGTCGCCGTGGTCCGAGGTGAACACCAGAAGCGTCTCGTCTTCGATCTGCAGATCGCACAGCGTCTGCCACAATCGCCCCAGGCAGGCGTCCAGGGCCGAACAGTGCGCATAGTATCCCGCCAGATCCTGGCGGGCCTGCGCCGCGTGCGCAGGAGGCACGTTCGGACGCACCTGGATCGCCTCCGCCCGATACATCGCCCGGAACGACTCGGGCGCCGTGTCGTACGGATTGTGGGGCGGCCCCCACGACAGCATGAGCAGGAAAGGCTGAGGGCCGGCAGCCGCCTGCCGCAGATAGCGGATGGCATCCTCAGTCTGAGCCAGCGCATCGTATCCCTCCCAGATTCGACGGGTCGGATCGTCGCCGGCGTAGTATGGCGAGTGATTGTAGTCGTGCGTGCACTCGAGTACTTGGAAGTACTCGAAGCCCTGGCGACGCTCCGGCGGGATGTAGGCGGAACGACCGTGACCGTCGACGTGCCATTTGCCGATGTAGGCGGTCGTGTACCCCTGAGCCGCGAACACCTCGGCGATGGAGACCTCGTGCGCCGCCAGCGGAACATCGTTGACGAACACACCGTGCGACAGCGGCCGCCGCCCGGTCAGCAGCGAAGCGCGGTACGGGGAACAGACGGGGCAGCTGGACACCGCCTGGGTGAACCGGATCGACTGACTCGCCAGCCGATCCAGGTGCGGCGTCTTGACGTTCGGGTCCCCGGCGAAGCCGCAGGCGTCGGCCCGCCACTGGTCGGCAAACACGAACACGACGTGGGGTGGTGTCGCCGCCGCAGGCGGCAGGTCCCACGCCCCACCCGTGCTCACGGCGGCCACACACAACGCCAGCGCGCTGCAGCGGACCACGAGCCCCTGCCACCTTTTCCGCCACCACGACGGCCGATCCGGAGAGCCGGCGGCGACAGGTCTCCCTTCGCGATCAATGGGCAACACCATGGTGCGTCGGCTCCCGTAAAGCTCCGGACATCACAGCCAGTCAGCCCGGACTCGATTATAGCGGGTATCTCGGGGCACAGGCTCCTCGTGCCCGTCAGCGCCCGCACGATCAAGTCGTTACCCGCCGAGCTGTGGGGCGCGCTGTGGCGGCTGGGGCTTGTTGTATTTCCTGGCGAGTGTGCTAGAATTTGCACCAGTTCACCTTGCGGGTGTAGTTCAATGGTAGAACACAAGCTTCCCAAGCTTGACACGAGGGTTCGATTCCCTTCACCCGCTCTGC
>DAISIS010000370.1:0-5813 GCA_036821925.1 Pirellulaceae bacterium | reverse complement strand
CTGGGCCACCGCGGCAAGCGGATCGGCGGCATATCCGTCGGCGCCGAGCGTTGTCGCCAGATCGGAGGCCTCGGCCAGTGCCCGGCCCCCGACCAGGATCTTCACTACCGCGCCGTGCGTTCCGCGGCGCACGGCCCGGATGGTCTCTGTCAGTGCGGCCAGCTGGGCGCGCAGCGACACGGAGAGCGCCAGCAGGTCTGGTTGAAAAGACTCCACGGCCTGGACCAGGTCGGGAATCGGCATGTTGGACCCGAGGTGTATGACCTTCCAGCCGTCCATTTCAAAGAAATCGGCGACGACCTGCAAGCCGATGTCGTGCTGGTTGCCCACCACGGACGTGGCCAGCACTGTCTTGCCGTTGAGAGGCTGGTTGGGCGCATGCAGTCGCAGTTGCGCGAGAATCATCTTGATGGTAGCCGTGGCGAAGTGTTCCTCCGCGACGTTGATCTCATCGGTCTGCCACATGCGGCCCACTTCCTGCTGCGCGGGCAGTAACACCTGCAGATACAGTTCCTGGACGGGAAAGCCGGCCGTGGCCGCATCCAGGATCAGACCAGACGCGCGTGTTCGATCACCCTCCAGCAGTGCCAGCAGATAGTTGGCGGCCAACTGGCCGTGCGCCGTGTGGGCTGGCAGGAAGCTGGGGAGTTCGGTGCTCGGGGTCTCCAGCGCTTGCAGCGCGTGGCGGCACACACGGGCCGCGCGGGCTCCCGACTCCGCGGGCAGTACTGCCGCGAGCACCTTGGCCAAAGAGTCCACGGCCCAGGCGACCGCGCCGGGAGGGAGCCCGCGCGCGGTGAGCAGGCTCTGCATCCAGCGGACGTACTCCGCCAGGAACTGCGGCCGGCCGGCGGCCAGCGCCGCGGCCAGTTCCTCCAGGCACTGCCGCAGCAGCCCCTGCCAGGTGGCGAAAGCCCGGGTTGCCAAATCCTGTTTCAAGTCCGGGTGCGACTCCAGGAGTTCACTGGCCGCATAGCCGGCTAAGCCGGCAGCTCCATTGCGAATGAACGCCGCTGAGATCTGATCTGGTTGATTCATGGCTGAGCAGAGTCGGGAGTTGGAGACGTACAAGTCGCGCCCAGCATACCTCTCAACCGATGCAGACCCCGGCGCGCGTGGGTCTTGACGGTTCCCAGCGGGAGTTGAGTGAGATCGGCGATCTCGCTGTGGGTGAGACCATCGACCAGCGACAGCTGCAGCACGCGCTGTTCGTCCTCCCGTAAGTGGCTCATGGCGTCCTGCACACGCTCGACTTCTTCTTGGACTTCGACCGCGTACGAAGAATCCTCGGCTGTCGCCACTTCCACTTCGATCGACTCCGCTGCGACGGCACGGACCTTGCGGCGGTGACGATCGATCAATCGGCGTTTGGCGATCGTGGTGATGAAGGCCGCCTCAGATGCCACCTCGGGGCGGAATCGCGCGGCACTGCGCCAGATCGCCAGCAACGTCTCCTGAACCGCATCTTCGGCGTCGGCATGAACCGAGGAAAAACGCCGCGCCAAAGACCAAATCAGGCCACCATACTGCTCGAGGCATTCGTCGACCGCCTCCGGCTCGCCGGCCGCAATCCGCTGGAGAATGGTCAGAGCCAAGGCAACGTCCTAGCGCGCTGCAGCACAATCGTCCTGTCCCGCGATGCGTCCAGATAAACACACTGGCGTCAGCCTACGCCCGCCAGGACCGACCGTCAAGCTTGCTCGTGCTGTGCCGGTAGGCCACAGGGGGGTGAGCACCCTGGACAGCCGATCACAGCCGATCACAAAGTCCATGGTCGAGCTGCGCGCATGGAGACTAGAAATCTGGGCAGGAGTCCCCCCGGAAAAAAACACGCCGCTTTGAATCCAACGCGTGCCCGCTGGCGAAGAGACAGGTAGTTGGAAAACAAGTGGCGGCTGACAAGCCGCTATCCAAGAACCCACTTTCCGAGGAGTTGCAGATGAAGATCTATCGTAGCATGACGGCGCTGGCGGTGTTGGTGACTCTGAGCGTTGGCTCGGTGCGGGCGGCGGACACGTGCCCGGCAGACAAGCCAGGAAAGGACATCGTGGACACGGCCGTAGCAGCCGGCAGCTTCAAGACCTTGGCCGCGGCGCTGGGTGCCGGGGAACTGGTCGAGACGCTCAAAGGCAAGGGACCCTTCACGGTGTTCGCTCCGACCGATGAGGCGTTTGCGAAGCTGCCCAAGGGAACCGTGGAAGAGCTGCTGAAGCCGGAGAACAAGGCCAAGCTGGTCAAGATCCTCACCTACCACGTTGTGCCCGGCAAGGTCATGGCCGCCGACGTGGTCAAGCTGTCCAAAGCGAAAACGGTCGAGGGGTCTGAAGTGAAGATCACCGTTGACGATGGCAAGGTGAAAGTCGACGCCGCAAACGTGGTGAAGACGGACATCGCAGCCTCGAACGGCGTGATCCACGTAATTGACTCGGTCATTTTACCGAAGTAAGTGCATTCGCCGGATCGATCGCGGAGGGGCTATCGTGCCCCTCCGCTGTTGCGCACGGAACGTCCGCGGTATTCGGCAACGCGTGCCAACACCTCCTCCCGTCCACCGTGCATGATACAATCGGAGGCAGAAACACGGTGTACTATGTTGGACGAAATGGAGGCCCGTTGGCGAGTCGGGAGAGCACGGATGAGCCGTACCAGACAGATGACGGTGTTGGCGACGTGTGTCGTGCTGTGCTTTGGCGTTGCTGCCTTGGGCAGCTTGGCGACCTATCCTCGCATTGACGACTGGTATGCGGCCCTGGCCAAGCCCTCCTGGAGACCGCCGAATTGGGTGTTTGGCCCGGTCTGGACGGCGCTGTATCTGGCCATGGCCGTGGCCGCCTGGCTCGTCTGGCGGGAGAAGGGCTGGGCGGGGAGCCGCGTGCCGCTCGCGCTGTTCGGCGTTCAACTGGCTTTGAATGCGGCGTGGTCCTGGCTGTTTTTCGCGCTGCGCAGCCCTGGTCTCGGCCTCGTCGATATCCTCTTGCTCTGGATCGCCATCGCAGCGACGCTGATCGTCTTCTGGCGACGATCGATCATTGCCGGATTGCTCTTCGTGCCGTATCTGGCCTGGGTCACATTCGCTGCCGCGCTGAACTACTCGATCTGGCAGCTCAATACGTAATCACGGCTGAGCTTCCCAGCGATGCGCATCGGCACCGGGTTACACCGGGGGCAGTTCGTACCCGGCGCGCCGCGGCCGATCGTTCCAGGCGTTGGCTTCAGCACTGTCGATGAAGCGTTCCGACTTCGGATCGAACCGCAATGGTTCGTCGACTCTGCCGACGTATCGCGTAATGTTGGCCAGGTGACAGAAGGCGATAGAGCGGTGTCCGATCTCGATGTCGGCGTTGGGCCGTTCGCGGGACTGGATACAGTCCAGCCAGTTCTGCAGGTGCCAGCGGGCCTGCCACAGGGCTGTCTGATCGGACCATTTCACGTCCTCCTCAGACTCGTTCACCTTCTTCAGCAACTCCTCTCGAATGTCGGGTGGGTTGGACGTGAACTTGTTCCGGTTGATCTCCAGCTTACCTTTCTCACCGATGAAGACCGCTCCACCCATCGGACCGGTCATCGGAAGTTCAAAGGAGACCTGCGTGCCATCGGCGTAGGTGGCGACAACCTGCCCGTCCTTGCCAGGACTCACAAGCTTGAATTCCGTGGGCAGTGTGTCATCTTTGCCGAGTGCCCACTGGATCTGGTCCACTCCATGAGCGCCCCAGTTCGTCATCTCGCCGCCGAAGTAGTTGCGTCCCGCAATGGCGTTTGGTACACAAGGACGCCACACGCTCTGGTTCAGATGCAAGTCCCAGTTGAAGCCCGGAGGAATGCTTCCGGCGCCTTCGACCTCAATCTCCGGCGTCCCATCGATACCTGGATAGTTGACCGCCAGGACCTTGGTGATCTTGCCGAGCCCGCCGCTGCGGACGAATTCACAAGCGACGCGGTTCATTTCCATCGACCGCTGCTGCGTGCCGACCTGGAACACCGCTTGACACTTGCGCACGTGTTCCACCATCGTGCGGCCTTCCTGGATATACAGGGTCAAGGGCTTTTCCGCGTAGACGTCCTTGCCTGACTGCACCGCCTGAATGCACGGGAATGCCCGCTGAAACTCCTGACCGGTCATCAGGACGGCGTCGATGTCCTGGCGGTCCACGATCGGATAATGGCCGCCGTAGATGTCCCATGTGCCGTGGCGTTCCTTGCGGAACGCGAACGCCTGGTCAATATTGCAGTCCGCCACCGCGGCCAGTTGAGCGGCGGCAGGAAGCTGATCCAGCAGCAAGCGAGCCCGGAACCCGCACCCGATGGCCCCGACGACGATGCGCTCGTTTGCGCCGGGCCGATCCCCCTGCGCGAACACCGTGCGGGGAATGTACATGGGCAGCGCGAAGGTGCTGGCCAGAGCGGCAGTTCCGCGGACTACGAACTGGCGGCGGTTGAAGGAGGTCTTCATATCGGCTTATCCGTTACTGTTGAGGGGACAATCTACAACTGGCTTCTATTGAGTGTCGGTGAGTATGTCGGTGACTGGTTGCCTGACGACATTCAGCGCTCGGGTCCGCCGGGTGTCTCGGGTCCGCCGGGTGTACTGTTCACGTCGGCGCTGCCACCTATCGGCCCCCGCAGCACTTTGGCGAGTGCATCCACACGCGCCCGGTCAACTCCACCCCCGGGCTGGAGCGTTGGAATGAGCCACCCGCCTTCGTCGTTTTCGTTCCATCCATAGACGATGACCGCGTTGGCGGGATTCAGGTCCCGGTTCTGTTGGGTCCAGGCTAGCGCCTCCCGAAGATGCCCGGCCAGTTGATCGGGGGTCGCCATGACCGCGTCGACAAGTGGCTGCTGCTGAGCGGGTGGTGTGGGATCAGGACGCGGCGTGACGCGCACCCAGGGCGTGGGATGCTCGACGCGCGGACGAGGATCCCAGCCGGCGGTGGCGAACGTGACCGTCTCGAGCCGTTGTTGGCGGCAGACTTCCCAATACGCCGTGCGAACGTGCTCCGTCAGCCGCTCATAGGGCCACTGCTCCCATTCGTACCCGGCCCCGGCCGCGTAGGCGGATACAGCACTGAAACCGAACTTCTCCATCGCGGCGGCGTCAGCTTGTGGATTCCAGCCCATCAGCACGATGTAGGGCTTCTCCAGTCCCGCAGCGGTCGTCTGCTGCGCCAGACTCTCGAAGTCGGCTCGGGAAACAGCTTCGGGCAAGCCATAGATGAACAGCAGCGGACGACCGCCGAGGACGTGCAGATAGTGCGGATCCTGGAAGTGCGCAACAAGACGCGGCCAACCAGGTGTGCCGACATGGTCCAGGCGTCGACCCTCCTCGATCAGACAATAGCGGATACCCTGCTTGTCCGGCGCTTCACGGTACCGGCGCAGAGCGATTCCGAGATTTCCGCGGTCCCAGTAGTCCACAAAGGCCCAGTAGTCGAGACCCGCATCAGCAGCGAACGCGATCTCCTGCTCAATGACCGACTGGGCATCGCCGTTGATGGAAACCTCGCTTGGCGAGATCACCTGCGCGAAGAACGGCAGCCGATGATGAAACTTTCGCGGGCCGAGCGTTTTTTCGACTTCGGAGACAGGAGAGCCTTCGCCGTACCAGGCATCCCAGCGTATCGCTCCGACGACCGGCCGGGATTCGCCCGTACGATGGTCAGCGCCCGGCGACAGCTCCTGCGCATGCGTCCGGAAAGACACGCTAACCCACAACAGCAGGCCTGCCGTCACCAGCTTCGCAAGTTCCATCGAATCTCTCCGCAGCACGGACAACGGTTCTGCTGCTCTTCCCCTCGACTGCGTAATTCACGCCG
>DAISIS010000369.1:0-5830 GCA_036821925.1 Pirellulaceae bacterium | reverse complement strand
CGACTGCATGGCATCCAGCTCCGCCTGCGAAAACTCGCGGGACCCGAACAGGAACTCGTTGGCCGTGTTGAGCTGGAATGCGAACAGGTAGGTCAGGCTGACGACAATCGTGACCAACAGCATGCCGGCCGTGATGCGCGATCCCGGCGTCATGCCCTTGAACAGATCCGCCAACTGGCCCATGGCTTTGTTCAGAAAATCCATCCGCTGCGCTCCGTCACTTCCCTGTGTTTCGCAGTGGTGCGTCAGTCCCTTCAGCGCCGCTCAGCCGGCCGCCGCCGCTGCCCGCCGGGCGGTCAGATCCGCATCTCCTTGACTTCCTGATAGGCCGCCACAAGTTTGTTCCGGATCTGCGTCATCATGCGGAACGACATATCGGCCTTCTGGATCGTGGTCAGGACGACCGCGGGATCAACCTCCTCACCGGTCATCAACTGCTGCACCGCTACGTCCGCCTGCTGCTGCATCGAATTGACCTGCTGGATGCCATCGAGCAGCAGATCCTTGAACGCGGTCTGCGGCGCGCCGGCCGCCGCGTCCGCTCGCGGGACCGCGGGGGGCAACGGCGCAGCCGGGATGGAAAGGCCTTGCACGGGATTCATGCGTTCTGGTGCTCCAGGTTTTTTAGCGTTGTTTCTGGCGTTGTTTTTAGCGTTTCTGGCTGTCCGCCCCTCCACGCGTGCCGCCGGAGGTGCCGCGCCGCGGCGCGTCAGCCGATGATGCGCAGCGACTGGTCGCTCAGGTTTTTGGTGACTTCCATGACGCCCAGGTTCGCCTCATAGGCGCGTGTGGCGATCAACGAATCGACGAACTGACTCATCATGTCCATGTTGGGATAGGCGACGTATCCCTTCCACTTGCCTTCCTTGATGGCCAGCGGGTGGCCGGGCTGGTAGCGGTATTTCGGCTCCACCGTCTCGGTCCGCACCTCGCTGACTTTCACTCCCACCGCTCCGTCACGCGACCGCACCTCCTCGTCCGGCTGGAACACGACGAACCGTTCCTGGTAGGGTTGGAGTTCGCCCCGCTCATTGCGGACCGACGACATGTTGGCCAGGTTTCCCGAGATGGCATCGAGGCGGATCCGCTGGGCCACCAAACCGCTGGTACTGATGTCGAGAGCGCGCAGCATGTCGAAGTCTCCTAGACGCGTTCGCTGATGGCCGTCTGCAGCAGTCGAAACTGGCTGTTCATGATCGACACGGTCAGGTTGTGCAGGTACTGGTTCTTGGCCACCTCGGTGACCTGTTGTTCGATGCCGACGTTGCTGCCGTCCAGGAACAGGATGGTCTCGAGCGAATCGCGGACCTCCCGCATCGCATCATCCGGTTCGCGACCGGCGACGTCGCCCAGCGTGAACTCGCGAGGCGCCGCCTGCCGGGTGAGTGCCTCTTTCAACCGCTCCTGGAACGTGTCGACCGACAGGTCGCGCACGAGGTAGCCCGGCGTGTCCGCATTGGCGATGTTGCCCGCGAGCACGTTGTGCCGCGCCTGCGAGAAGCTCAGCACTTCCTGCAGCACGGGGATGGTCGTGTTGTTGAAGAGGTTGGGAAGCATCAGCTTTCCCTCCGCACAGGACGCACAGTGGTGGCGGTCTGCTCCTTGACGACTCCGCAATGACGCGGGGAGGCGAGGTCGGGCCGTGGGCGCGGGGGCAGGTGGCTCGTCGTGGCGATCGGAGCACACGACTGCTGGGCAACTGCCGTGCCGCGGTCAGGACAATCCGGTCCGAGGCTGGCCGTCGGACGCGACAGCGTGCAGGTAAGCGCCGGCCAGGACGCGAGTTGGCGCGAGGCCAGCGGGCTGGCCGGCATAGCCGGCTGCGACGCAGCGCCGCCCGGCCGGCCGCTCGACCGGCAAACCCTGCCTTTGGCGACCGGCCGAAATTGCCGGTCGACACGGCGTCGGGCCGCGCCGCTGCTAGGCGGCGCGGAGGAATGACTTCTCGCGAGGCGCATAGCCGTAGCTCCGTAATTTGTTGGCCAGTGTGCGAATACCGATGCCCAGCGCCTGGGCGGTCTTCGCCCGGTGCCCCTGATAGTGTTCCAGGGTGGTCTCGATCAAACGCCGCTCCATGTCCTGCAGGCTGGTACCGACTCTGATCAGCGCCTCCCGCGCGGCCGGGCTGTCGGCGTCCTCGGCAAGCAGCGGCGGCGCGTCCAGCAGCCAGGGCTGCAGCTGCTCGGCCGTCACGGGGTTCTGGCCGCAGAGCACGCTGGCGCGGGTGATGATGTTCTCCAGTTCCCGCACGTTGCCCGGCCAGTGATGCTGGACCAGCATGTGGAGGGCGCTGGGGTGCACGGGGGGCACCGGCTGTTCGAGCCGCCGCGCGGCGCGGGCCAGGAAGTATTCGACCAGTTGCGGGATATCCTCCCGGCGCTGGCGCAGCGGGGGGACCTGGATCGGGACGACAGCCAGCCGGAAGTACAGGTCCTGGCGGAAACGGCCGGCTTTGACTTCGGTATACAGGTCGCGGTTGGTCGTCACCAGGACACGCACGTCGACGTGCTGGGTCACGCTCGAGCCGACTCGTTCAAACGACTGTTCCTGCAGCACGCGGAGGAGTTTGGCCTGCAAGGGGAGTTCGATCTCGGTGATTTCGTCGAGCAGCACGGTCCCGCGATCGGCCAGTTCGAAGCGTCCGACGCGTGGCGCGTCGGCGCCGGTGAAGGCGCCGCGTTCATGCCCGAACAGCTCACTTTCCATCAGTTGTGGCGAGAGCGCGGGGCAATTGAAGCTCACCAGCGCAGCCCGTGCGCGGCGGCTGGCGAGATGAATGTTGCGGGCGACCAGTTCCTTGCCGGTGCCGCTCTCGCCGGTGATCAGGACGGTCTCGTCGGTCGGGGCGACCTGCTGGATGCGCTGGCGCAGCGTCGTCATGGCAGGGCTCGCGCCGATCATCGTCGCCTCGTCGCCGGTCCCGCGCAGCGGTGCCTGTGGTGCGGGGACCGCGGCGCAGCTGCGGGCCTGCTCGCCGTGCTGCAGGGCGCGTGCGACGAGCTGTTCGAGCTGGTCTGCGCCGAAGGGCTTTTCGATATAGTCGAAGGCGCCCAGCCGCATGGCATCGACGGCCGAGGCGACGGTGGCGTGCGCGGTGACCATGACGATCTGCGCATCGATCGTGCGTTCGGACAGCGCGCGCAGGAACTCGATGCCGTTCATGCCGGGCATCTTCAGGTCCGTCACGATCACATCGGCGGACCAGCGCTCGAGTTGCTGGAGCGCTTCGACGGCGCTGCTGCAGCACTGCACGGCGTGTCCGGCGTGGCGGAGCACGTCCGCCATCGACTCGCGGGCGCTGGCATGGTCGTCGACGACCAGCACGTGGCTGGCCGTGGCTGGGGCGCGGGGAGGGATCATCAGGCAGCGGCCTCCAGGTAGCGAGAGGGCAGGCGGATGGTGAACGCGGCTCCGCCCTGCGGGCAGTTGCGCACCGCCACGTCGCCGCCGTGCGCGGCGGCGATCCGTTCGACGATGGCCAGCCCCAGTCCGGTGCCGCCGCTCTTGGTCGTGAAGAACGGTTCGAACAGCCGCGGGCCGTCCTCGTCCTGGATGCCGGGACCGCTGTCGGCGATCTCCAGTTCTGTGCCGCGCGGGCCGGCCGTCGCCGTGACCGACAGCTCCCCGCCGTGCGGCATGGCGTCCAGGGCGTTCAGGACCAGGTTGAGTGTGGCGCGGCGGAGCATGTCGCGGTCGGCCCACACGGTGAGTTGGGGAGACAGGTCGATTTCGGCGCGGATCCCCTGTGCGGCCAGCTGCGGCGCCAGCGCGTCGCAGACTTCCCGCACCAGCGGTTCCAGACAAAACAGTTGCCAGGACGGATCCCGCTGTGATGTGAACTGGAGTAAGTCGCTCACGATAACCTCCAAGGCTGTGAAGCCCGCAGCGATCTTGTCCAGGATCGCCACGGAACTCTCCTGACCGGCCAGATGACGACGAAGCAGACTCAGATACAACGTAATCGGGACCAGGCTGTTGCGCACCTCGTGGGCCACGTGCGACGCCATCTGACCGAGATCTGCCAGGCGGTTCTTCCGCGCCAGTTCCCGGTTCTTGACTTCCAGCTCGTCGGTCAGCCGGTGCACTTCGCGGCGCAGCGCCTCGTGGGTCTGTTGCAGGCGATCGGTGGCCGAGTGCCAGGCCGCGAGCACGGCCTGCAGCTCGACATCGCCGCACGGGCTGGCGGGAACGGCAATCGGCGTTCGCCTGGTCATCGTCGGCATGCTCGGTCCCTTCTGTCTGGGTGCGGGCCGCCGCGGCCCACCGCCGGCGGCACCCGTGCGTGTGCGTTCCATCACGTGTCAGAGCTCAGATCGATATTCCCGCGCAGCGCCGCCGCCGGGCGGAGGTATGCGCGCGTCGCCTCGGCGCACGAATGGCACTCCTCGAGCCGCGCCTGCGCCGCGTCCCGCCGCTGCGCCATCTCCACCTCACTCTGCCGCTCGATCAACATGATCTCACTCAACAGCGCTTCACACCGTTCGGCCGCCTGGCGGCACCGCTGGCGGTCGTGCGGCGTGCGCCAGCGGCGCGCGTCCGGATCCTGCTTCCGGAACGGCTCCAGCAGCTGCTGCAGCTTCTGCAGTTCCACCAGCAGCGTCTGTTTCGCGGACAGGACACCCAGCAGCCGCTGGATGTCCCCGTCGGCAATCAGGTCGGACTGCCGGCGCGAGAGACCGCGCAGCTGCTCGAGGACGGCGAGCTTCTTGCCGATCAGTTCCGCGAGCTCGTCGGTTTCGATCCGGTCTTCCACAGCCCCACATCCTTTTTGTTGCTGGTGCTCCGACGCCGTCTGGACGCCCGGTTACAGCTGGGCGAGCCAGCTGATGATCTCGTTCCATTCGTCCCGGTTGTAGCGGGTGGTCTGCGTGAACGCGGCATCCGGCCGCATGCGCGCCAGCGTGGCCTGCGCCTGCAGGAGCGTGCGGTGCGCTTCGGCCGGCGCGTTGAGCAGCCGGTAGCAGCTGGCCAGTTGCACGAAGGCCTCCAGCGCGGCCGGCTCCTGCTGGTACCGATCCGTCGCCGCCAGGTAGGCCGGGATGGCCTGCTCGTAATCCTCGAGTTCAAACTGCACGTCGGCACGGGCGAAGTACGTGTTGCGCAACAGCGCCTGCTCCGCCGCCGACAGCGTGTCCTGGGCTTCCGCCTGGAGCAGCCGCGTCTGCAACTGCTGGTAGGCGCTGGCGGCCGCTGCCAGATACGCACGCCTCTGCTGGTCGAGCGCACGGCGGCCGGCCGCGGCGGACTCGACCTGCAGGCCCCTGCTCGGCAGCCGGGCCGCACGCCGGTAGGACTCCGCGATCGCATACCATGCGCTGTTGGTCGCGGCGGCATCCGGGTAACGCTGCACGGCTTCCTCCAGGTGCTCGATCGCCTCCAGGTACAGGGCCTGGGCGGCGTGGAGCAGGTCCAGCCCTTGCTGGCGCGCGGACTCGTCCTGGCTGTCCAACCCCTGCAGGCAACTCGTCGCCTCCTGCGCCAGCGCCTCGCGGAAGACCAGCTGCCCGTAGAGGAACAGCGAACTCTGCCACTGGAGGCTCCGCGGCGACAACTCCGTCCGGTGGAGGTTGTCGGTCAGCAGCTGCTTGGCCTGCGCGAGCCGGTTGAGCTGGACGCAGGTCTGACTGGCCAGGATGCGGGCCCGGTAGCTTTCCGGATGGGTCGGATAGTGCTGCAGGCACTGGTCCAGGACCTGCAGCGCCTGGTGGTAGTGGCCGAGCGCCAGATGGCATTCGCCTTGCGCGACGAGCGCCTGGGGGTGCTGTCGGCGCGCTGCGGTCTGGAGGTACTGCTCGAGCACTTCCAGCGCCGCTTCGTAGTTCTGGCCGCG
>DAISIS010000368.1:0-5857 GCA_036821925.1 Pirellulaceae bacterium | reverse complement strand
TCCGGGCCGAAGGGGCCGGCGAGCCGGCCCCTACGCCCGCCGCGCCGGACGGAGATGCGCGACCCCCGGCCACCCAGCGCATCCACACAGCGGCGGAGCGGTTTTCAGAACAGCTGCTGCAGCGCTCTGCCACAGATCCGGCGGCGGGGCACGATCTGGCGCCGGCCGACCAGCAGCGACTCATTCAGCGCGTGGCGCGCGCGATCGAAGCCGCCTCACAGCGCGGCGGACCACTGCGGCTGCGCCTGCGCCCGCCCGAACTGGGTCCGCTGCGGCTGGAGGTTTCGCTGCAGGACGGCCAACTCTCTGCCCGGATCGAAGCAGAAACCGAGGCCACCAAGAGCCTGCTGCTGGATCAGCTTCCGCAGCTGCGCGAGCGGCTGGCGGAACGCGGCTTCCAGGTCACCCAGTTCGACGTCGACGTGTCGCAACAGCAGGCGGGAGACCACGCGTTTGATGCACCCGATGCCGACCACGCGCCGCGGCGGACGCCGGGGCGGGAGCAGGCCGCTGAGGCCCGGCCAGCGTCGACCGAGCTCGCGCCGGACCAGTACCTTGCCGCGCAGCCCGGACGACTCAACGTAGTCATCTGAACAACGTACTCGGAACAGCTATCTGAACAACGCTATCTGAACAACGCAATCGGAACAACCGCCACCCTCCAATACAGGATCGCCCCATGACCGCCGTATCCGCCTCCAGCGCCGCTGACGCCGCCAACGGCACCAGCACCACGCCGAACCGGGCCACCAGCATCGAAGACATGGATCTGGACAGTTTCCTCACACTGCTGATCACGGAATTACAGAACCAGGACCCGCTCGACCCGATGGAAAACAGCGAGATGCTGCAGCAGATCAGCCAGATGCGGTCGATCGGCGCATCCGACAAGCTGACCAACACCCTGGACGCCGTGCTGCTCGGCCAGAACGTGACGACCGCCAGCGGCCTGATCGGCAAGGAGGTCAACGCCCTGTCCGATGACGGCGAGAATATCTCGGGGGTCATCGATCGGGTGACTGTGGTACCGAGCGAAGACAACCAGCCGGCAACGGTCAAAGTCCATATCGGTGACCACACAGTGTCACTTAAGAACCTACGTGAGATCACGCCGGCTGCCGCGGCGACCTGAGCCGGACACCCAGAAAACGACAACCACACCAGGCCTGAAAGAACGAGAGGGGTACTGCTATGGGGCTATCATCGGCCATGACCACGGCGTTGACGGGACTCAACGCTGCCGAAGTACAGATCGATGTGTCGGGCAACAACCTGGCCAACTCGCAGACGGTGGGCTTCAAGGCGTCCGACGTCGTCTATGCCAGCCAGTTCCTGCGCACGCTCAGCCAGGGTTCGCAGCCGAGCGACACCAGCGGCGGCACGAATCCGCGGCAGGTGGGGCTGGGCGTGGAGGTGGCGGAAATCGCGCCCGATTTCACGCAGGGCACCATCGAAGTCAGCTCCAGTCCGACGGATATGGCCATCCAGGGGGAGGGCTTCTTCATTGTGGAAGGACCGCAGGGCGAGCCGCTGTACACGCGCAACGGCATCTTCAAACCCAATGCGGCCAACGAGCTGGTGTCCGCGACCGGCAACCGGTTACTCGGCTATGGCGTCGACGAGTTCTATCAGCTGCAGCCGACAGAGCTGGTGCCGCTGACGGTGCCCCTGGGGTCGGCCGCCGCCGCTCAGGCGACGCGCAATGTCTACCTCAACGGGAACCTGACTCCGACAGGCGACGTGGCCACCACCGCTGAGGTCATCGACAGCGCGATCCTGGGCGACTCGACCATTCCCCGCCCGGACGTCAACACACCGGGCAGCCCCACCCAGGTGAGCATTGTCACCCGGCCCGCCACGGCCGGTACCACCGCCGACTCGGCGGGCGCCGGCACCAACTTCGTGACCGACGACGTGTACGAGTACGTCTTCACCTTCATCAGCGACGAAGGCCAGGAAACGCTTTCCTCCACCACAGCCCTGCCCGTCACCATCGATTCCGCGGGGCACAACCCGCTGTTGAGCAACTTGCCGCCGAGCCCGCTCGACGATGCAGGCAGCCCGAAATATGACCAGCTCAACGTCTATCGCCGCAAGGTCGGCGTGCCGGCCGGTGATCCGCAGGAGAATTACCGGCTGGTCGGCAGTACCACCCAGGGTGCCGCCAGCTTCGAAGACACCGGCGTCACACCCCCCTCCACCCCGCTCGACACAGCGGAACTCAATGGCGTGTACAGCTACCTGGTGACGTTCTCCGGACCGGGTGTGCAGGAAAGCCGCCCGTCCGACATGCTCGGGCCCGTGACCATCGTCAACGGACGCATTGAGCTGGAGAGTCTGCCGCCGATCCCGACCGGGACCGACATTCCGGCGTACGACACAATCAATATCTACCGCAATTTGTCGAGCAGCGCGGAGCAGTACTATCTGGTCGCCAGCGTGCCGCCCGACCAGAGCTACATCGACTCGCGCAGCGACGCCGCCATCTCGGATTTGACCAACCCGGCCAATCGCCAGATCAACCTGGACGGGCCGACCATCACGAATGCCACACTGCTGACCAACGTCCTGCGCCGCGACGGGTTGGACTACCAGCCCCTGTTCCAGGTCGGCACGCTGGAGTACACCGGGCGCAAGGGGGGCAACTCGCTGACGACCAAGTCGCTGGAGATCACGGCCGACACGACGGTCGGCGAGTACCTGCAGTTCCTGACACTGGCGTCGGGCATCCAGGCGTCGCTGCCCGGCGATGTGACCCCGATCCCCGGGTCGATCAACGGGATTCCCGGGGAGTCCGGCACACTGGCACCGGGGGCGAGCATTACGAGCGACGGGCGACTGCGCGTCGTGTCCAACACCGGCACGGCCAACTCCGTGATCATCCCCTCGTCGGCGTTCCAGATGGACCTGCCCGACGGGTCGACCGTGACGCCCAACCTCGGCTTCACCTCTGTCCAGGACGGTGTCGGGCAGAGCGCGTCGTCCGATTTCATTGTCTACGATTCGTTGGGCATTCCCCTGAACGTCCGCCTGACAACCGTGTTGGAGTCGCGGGACAGCAACGCGACGACGTATCGGTGGTACGCCGACTGCGGCGAGAACGATCCGGCGGGTGCGGGCTCTCGCATCGCCGTCGGCACGGGACTCGTCGCGTTCGACGGCGAAGGGAATCTGATCCGCGCCGACAACCCGAATGTGAATATCGATCGGGCCGACTTCCCCTCGGTCAATCCGCTCGCGTTCGACCTGGACTTCTCGCAAGTCTCAGGGTTCGCGACCGACACCAGCAGCATCGCCGCCTCCCGGCAGGACGGCTCGGCCGTGGGCACCCTCACCAGCTACAGCGTCGGGGAAGGGGGCGAGATCATGGGTGTCTTCAGCAACGGCATGTCGCGCACCCTGGGCCAGATCCGCATGGCACGATTCGCTAACCCGGTGGGACTCGACCAGCGGGGCGAGAACATGTATGGAATGGGGTTCAACTCCGGACTGCCCGTGGAAGGAAACCCGGGCGATCTCGGACTGGGCAGCATTGTGGCCGGCGCAGTCGAGCTGTCCAATACCGACACCGGCAAGAACCTGGTCGACCTGCTGCTGGCCTCCACTCAGTACCGGGCCAACTCGCGCGTGATCTCGACCTCCCAGACGCTGCTCGATGAGCTGCTGAATATGCGGCGATAGCCGGCGCGCGGCAGACGGCGGAACTCCCGGCGGGGCAGCCTTGCGCCCCGCGGGGCCATCGTGCGCCCCCGCCCCGCCGCACCGGCCGGCGCATTCGGCGCAAATGATTTTTCTGTCACCGTTACCCAGAAGCTAGGTTTGATCAAGACGATCATCTTGCTTCACGCTCTGTGCGGCCGTCGCCCGACCGCCGCACCACGCAAACGGGTAGCCTTGCCATGTCCCACGCCGAACCAGATACCTCCCAGGCCAAACCTCGCAACGCCGTCCTCGCGCGTCTCCTGATTGCCGGCTTCATGGGGTGCGTCGTGGCAGCCGAATGCCTGTTCGCCTACTTCTGGCTCCCCAGCGCCAGCGAGGTGGCGGCCCAGGTCGAGCAGGTAGCCCAGGAGGCCAAGACAGACGCCGAGGCAGACCAGGATGACAGCGCAAGCCCGGCAACCCCCGTAGTCGAAGTCGACCTGGGAAAATTCGCCATCACCAATCATCGGCTGCCGGCGGAGACGACGTTCCGCACCGATTTCCACCTGTACGGCACGGTCGCGGAGGCGGACAAGGAGGAGTTCGACCAGCTGTTTGCCCGCAACGAGCATCGATTCCGGGACCAAGTGATCGTCGAAATCCGCAATTGCGAGGTGGGCGACCTGGAAGACGCCGGGTTGGGGTTGATCAAAAGGCGGTTTTTAGAGAAAAGTAACGCCTTGCTGGGCAAACCGCTGCTGCGGTCGGTCATCTTTGCCGACTACACGTTCGTCGAATTGTAGTCGGTCGCGGATCATGGCCTTGCCCGGTGTGTGAGGAAGGGATTCCGATGACAGACGGCATGGACAATCTGGGCCAGGACGAGATCGAGGAACTGTTACGTCAAGCGGCGGCCGGCAACCCGGCGGCCACGCCTGCCGCGCCGTCCAAGCCGGCGGTGCGACCTCGTTCGACGGTGGAGATTGGCCCGCCACCGGCCGCACCGCCGCATCCCGCTGCATCCGCCACTGCGTCGCGTGCGGGGCCGGTGGATGACGACGTACAGTATCTACTGGCGCAGGCGGAGCAGGCGATTCGTTCGGTGGACCAGCCGGTCGAGAATCAGATCCCGCATCTAGCGCCCTTCGAGCTGCGGGACCTGACAGGGTCTCCCGCGACGACGGAGCGTGCGTCGCTCGAGTTGCTGCGCGACGTGGAGCTCGATCTGCGGATCGAGCTGGGACGCACGCACATGTATCTGGAGGACGTCCTGCAATTGCGGCGCGGCGCGGTGGTCGCGTTGGACAAGCTGGCCGGCGACCCGGTCGACGTCTTTGTCAACGGGCGGCTGGTCGCGCGGGGCGAAGTGCTGGTGCTCAACGACAACTTCTGCGTGCGGATTGCGGAACTCATCTCGGGAGATGACGGAGACTGAGTGACCGTCGGCGACGAGGCAGGCTGCTGGCGGATGCCGCGCCTGTCGCGGACCGTCACTCAGCGCGGGAAGGACACGGATGGCGCGGATCACGTTCGCTGCAATCATCGCTCTGGTGGCGTGGGGACTGGCACTCGGTCCGCGACAGCTTCCCGGCCAGGAACCGGTGCCCGCGGCCCCGGCGGCGGCGGGGTACGTGGCGCGGCAGCAGCCGGGGCCGGTCGCGCGGCGCAGCGTGGTGCCGCCGGCGTTGCCGGAGCGTGCGGGTGCGATTCCGATCCCGCCACCGAAGCCGGGGGCGCGCGACAGGGCACCAGGTTCGACGGCCACGCCCCGCGGCAACATGGCGTTGGTCGTATCGAGCAGCCTGGCGATTGTGCTGGGGCTGTTCTTCTTCGTGGTCTGGCTCTCGCGCCGCGCCTTTCCCCGTGCAACGGCGTCGCTCTCGAGCGACGTGATCGAGGTCCTGGGACGCACGCCGCTGGCCAGCCGCCACCACCTGCAGCTGATCCGGCTCGGCAGCCGGCTGCTGCTGGTCTCCGTCACCGCCGACCATGCGGAGACGTTGACCGAGATTACGGATGTGGACGAAGTCAATCACGTGACGAGCCTTTGCCGGCGGCAGCAGCCGGGTAGCATCACGGACTCCTTTCGCCAGGTACTGCATCAACTGGATCACAAAACACCGCAGCGCTCATGAATGCCTCTCAGACGGAATTCGATACGGCCGCGTCCCGGCGCGGCGCAGCGCAGCGCGCGGAGCGCGTCGGGCGAAGCGGT
>DAISIS010000367.1:0-5921 GCA_036821925.1 Pirellulaceae bacterium | reverse complement strand
CGTGTGTTGTCCCTCGAGGGTCGCGACCTGACAATCTTCGCCTTGGCCAAGCTGGCCGAATCTCGCGATCCCGACACCGGCGCGCATCTCGAGCGAATCCGGGAATACTGCCGCGTCATGGCGGAAGAACTCGTGCGCACCCACGCGACCACGGAGGAGCTTGACGAAGACTTCGTGCACATGATCTACCTGACCAGCCCCTTGCATGACATCGGCAAGGTCGGCATCCCGGACCATGTGCTGCTCAAACCCGGGCCGCTGACCTACGACGAAACCGAGATCATGAAGCGGCATACCGAGATCGGCGGCCAGACGCTCGATACTCTCGCCCGCTCGAACACCGAAGCAACGTTCCTGCTCATGGCGCGCGACATCGCCTGGACCCACCACGAACGCTACGACGGCGGAGGATACCCACGCGGTCTGTCCGGGCGCAACATCCCGCTGTGCGGCCGCATCGTCGCCCTGGCCGACGTGTATGACGCCCTCACCTCGAAACGAGTCTACAAGGAAGCCTACAGCCACGGCATGGCTCGCTCAGTGATCTGTGAGGGGCGCGGAACGCATTTCGACCCAGCCATCGTCGACGCCTTCCTGCGCCGCGAACATGACTTCCTGCGGTTGAAGGAAGCGCTGGCCGAATCCCGTGACCTCACCTGCGTGACCACCTGACGGAAACCCGATTCCGTCGATTCCGCCGATTCCGGCTCCCGCCCGGACTCCTTCACGGCCTCCTTCACGCGCCCCCACCACGCTGGTCTCGTGCTCGTCACTCGCCTCACCGCGCCGGACCGAGCAACCGCTAGCAGCGGCAGGAGGATTCTCCCCCTTTTCGAGCTGCTGCGTGAGGGACCGCGTCGTTCGATTACGACTATTAGTTGGTCCGCACAACAAAGAAGACGGTCTTTCAAATGGGAAGTGTCATGACCTTTGATCATGAAAACCTCGATGTCTATCGCGTAGCACTGAGCCTTGTGGGTTGGGCGTTCCAGGTCTGCGGTAAGCTCCAGGGCCTGAATCGCCATGCGCGGGACCAACTGCTGCGGGCCTCGCAGTCAATCCCGCAAAACATCGCGGAAGGAAACGGCAAGCGTTCCGCTGCAGATCGTCGAAGGTTCCTCGAAATCGCCCGCGGTTCCGCAAACGAATGCGCTGCCACAATCGATATCCTGGTCGTCTGCGGGGGAATCAGCGGAATTGTAGCGGCGCCCGGGAAGGAACTGACGCACTGGACCGTCTCGATGCTGACCAAGATGACCGCTCGGTTGCCCGACGAGCGCCCTTCGCGATCCGGGCAGCACCGCGACTCCCGTGGCCACCCGCCACTGGACTGAGCCAACCGAGGGGCACGACGCAGGCGCGGAACGGGAAGGAGGGTTGCCGGATCGGGGCGCAGGAGGCGACCGGAACGAGTGCCGGACCGCGCAAGTCGGCCCCCCCCCGCGTGCTCCTGCTCCTGCTCGTGCTCGTCACTCGTTGCTCGTGATTCGGGAGGGTCCCCGACGCGCCAGACGCGCATGCCGTGCGGCGCGTGGTCTGCCGATCCACGCGGCTGGGGTGATTCTGGAATGAATGGAGCGGGGGGGGCCCGCACTGCTCGAGGGACGAGAACGAGCACGAGCACGGAGGGAAGGGGGGGAACCCCGCGGGGGCGCGCGGCAGCCACTACAACCCGCAGGATCGGCAATTCTGGTGCACAGCGCGGCGTGGATTCGGGGTCTTCGGCCGGAAGAGAGCTACACTTTACTGACCCGGTTTTTTCGCGGCGTGACAGCGTGCGAATCCGCCGGGACGGTTCCTGACTCGCTGCGGCGTTTTGGTTGCGTACTCAGGCATTCGGATGTGGGCAGGATGATACGCGGATCCTTCAACACGGCACCGCCGCCGGAGAACGTCACGGTCCCGGTGGTACTTCCCGGTGCCGCACCGCGTGCCGCACAGCTGCTGGGCGACCGCTACCAGCTGGTCCGCATTCTGAGAGCGGGCGAAGGCACCCAGACACTCTTGGCCGACGATCTGGAGCACAACGAGCCGGTCGTAATCAAGACGCTGCAGAGTGCCGCGGTGCCGCCCGGGACGCGGATGCGGCTCGAGCAGGAATGCCGCCAGCTGTGCGAGCTGCACAGCATGGATCAGCCGCCGCTGCTGGACATCGGCACCGAACGGGATCTGCTCTACCTCGTGATGCCGTATGTTGAGGGGACGTCGCTGGAAGCCCGCCTGCGCAGCGGCCCGCTTCCGGTGCGCGAAACGCTCTCGATCGGAGTCTGCGTGTTCCATGCCCTGCGGGAGCTGCATGTCCGCCACGTCCTGCACCGCAACATCAAGCCGGGCAACGTCATCATCGACGACCGGTTCTCCGTCATGCGGGCCAAGCTCATCGATGTGGGGCTGATCCACACGGTATTGGCCAACATGCTCCCCGACCGGCAGACGCTGCAGACCGCGCGCTACACGTCGCCCGAGCAGGCGGGGTCGATGGATGTCGACGTGGCCGAGCCGTCCGATTTCTATTCGGCCGGCGTGGTGTTGTACGAGTGCCTGGCCGGTCGCCCCCCCTTCTCTGGCCCGACGGTCGGCAAGATCCTGTTCGAACACATGACGGCGCCGGTCCCGGAACTGAGTGTTCAGGGTGTCGAGGTGCCGCGTGCGTTGGAGGAAGTGATCCAGCACTTGCTGCGCAAGGATCCGCGCGATCGGTACCAGTCGGCCGACGGTGTGCTGGCCGACCTGCAGGGCATTCTGGCCGGGCTGCAGCGTGGCGAGTACGATCCGCGCGTGATCGTCGGTGGTTCGGACATCCGGTCCAGCCTGACCGAACCGGCGTTTGTCGCCCGCACCGGGGAGCTGCACCGGACGGATGTGTGCATCCAGCGTGTGAAGCAGGGTCAGTCGACGCTAGTATTGCTCGAGGGGGAGTCGGGCAGTGGCAAGACCCGGCTGCTGACGGAGATTGCCCGCCGCGCCGTGCAGCAGGGACTGTGGGTGCTGCGCGGAGCAGCGTCGAGTCAGATCGGACAGCGGCCGTTCCAGGTGCTCGATGGAGTGACTGACGAGTTTCTGCGGGAGACCGCGCTCCGGCCGGGACTGGCCGAGGCGGTGCGGGAACAGGTGGGTGTGTACCGGGACGGCGTGATCGCCGCCCTGCCCCACCTGGCTGACCAGCTCGGCTGGGAGCCGACCAATCCGCAGATGCCGGAGCAGTTCGGTCCCAACCGCAGCGCGCAGGCGCTGGCTCATTTCCTGCACGCGCTGGGGACGCCGGCTCGGCCGGCAGCCGTCATTCTGGACGACTGCCAGTGGTGTGACGAGCTGACGGTCCGACTGCTGGAACGTTGGGACACCTTGCGGGCCGAGTTGGGGCAGACGCGGCGCCACGTGCTGCTCATCGTCTCTGCGCGCTCCGAGGAGCTGCCACCCAACCACCCGCTGCGCCGCCTGGACACGCAGGCGCACCTGCACATGACGCCGTTTTCGCCGGCCGAGATCCGCCAACTCGCCGAGTCGATGGCCGGCCCGTTGCCGGACGAAGCGATCGATGTGGTGCGGGAGCTTTCGGGCGGCAGTCCGTTCATGGCGTCGGCGGTCCTGTACGGGTTGTTCGAATCCCGCGCGCTGGTCGCCGACCGAGACGGCTGGCGCGTCGAACCGCTGGCGATTGCCAACCTGCAGTCGTCGAGTCAGGCGGGTTCGTTTCTGACCCACCGTCTCGAGCTGCTGCCCAGCAGGACGATTGAGTTGTTAAGCAGCGGGGCGGTGATCGGCAAGGAGTTCGATCTGGCGTTTGCGGCGACGCTGGCCCGGCAAACGCCGTCTCAATCGATCGCGGCGTTGGATGAAGCGCGCGCCCGGCACATGGTCTGGGTCCGGGCCAACGGATTTCAGTGTGTGTTCGTACACGACAAGATCCGCGACGCCCTGCTCGCCCGGCTGCCGACAGCGCAGCGTTTGGAGCTGCACCGCCGCGCCGCGCTGCACTTGCGTGCGCATTCCCCGAGCCGTGTCTCGGACCTGGCGTATCACTTCGACGCCGCCGGCGACAGCGCTCAGGCACTCCCCTATGCGCTCGAGGCGGCCCGGCAGGCCCGCCAGCGTCATGCTTTGCAGATTGCCGAACAGCAGTATCGCATTGCGCAGCGCGGCACCGCGTCCGCCTCCAAAGCGGTCCGGTTCCAGATCGTCGAAGGGCTGGGCGACGTACTGATGCTGATGGGCCGGTACGACGCCGCGCAGGAACTGTTTGAGGAGGCCGCGCAGCTGGCCGAGGGCCGGGTGGCCGGCGCGCAGATCCTGGGCAAGCTGGGCGAGCTCTCGCACAAGCGGGGAGCGATCAAGCGGGCCATCGAGTATTACGAGGCCGCGCTGCGGGCTCTGGGCCAGACCATCCCGCGCGCGGATATCCTGTCGCTGCCGCTGCTGGCCCGCGAGCTGTGGGTGCAGCTGCTGCACACGCTCTTTCCGCGCATCTTCGTGCATCGCTGCAAACGCCCCCCCAGCGAGATTGAACTGCTGAAGGTGCGGCTGTTCAACCGGCTCACGCTCGCCTACTGGTACGGCCGCACAACCTACGTCACCCTGTGGGCGCACCTGCGGGAGATCAATCTGGCCGAGCGTTACCCGCCCACACTGGAACTGGCTCACGCCTATTCCGAGCACGCGCCGGCGATGGGCGTGATCTCGGGCTTCAGCCGCGGGCTCATCTCAGGTTTCCAGCGCGGCATCACCTACGCGCACAAATCTCTGGAGATCCGCAAATCGTTCGGCGATCTGTGGGGGCAAGGCCAGTCGCTGCATTACTCCGGTGTGCTGCTGTACATGGAATCCCGATATGCCGAGTGTATCGACGCCTGCCGCGAGGCCATCCGACTGCTCGAACGCACCGGCGACTACTGGGAGGTCCACACGGCGCGCTACCAGATCGCCGCGTCGCTCTATCATCTGGGCGACCTGCAGGGCGCGATGCAGGCGGCGCAGCGGAACTACCGGTCGGGGCTGGAACTGGGTGACGAGCAGGCCTCCGGCATCATCCTGGACGTCTGGTCGCGCGCCGCCGGCGGCGCGATTCCCAGAGAGATCGTGGCGAGCGAGCTGGCCCGGGAACGCAACGATGCCCAGAGCATTGCGCAGGTGCTGCTGGCTGAAGGCGTGCGGTGCCTGCACGCGGAGCAGCTGGACCAGGCCAGTGCGGCGCTGGAGCAGGCGGTGGAGGTCATCCAGAAGGCGCGGGTCAAAACCGTGTACACCGTCCCCATGCTGGCCTGGCTGGCCACCTGCCGCCGCATGCAGGTGGAACGGTGCAGCGTGCTGGCTCCCCGGCGCCGCCAGCTGCTGATGCGCCGGGCCCAGGCTGCCGTGCGTCTAGCGCTGCGGTCCGCCTGCATCACCCGCAATGACATCCCGCGGGCGATGCGCGAGTGCGGCATCCTGCTGGCCATGCAGGGCAGACTCCGCAAGGCGCGCCGGATGTTTGACAAGAGCCTGGCCCTGGCCCAAGCACACAAAGACCCGTTCGAGTACGCGCTGACCCTGCTGGCCCGCGGCCAGGTCGGGCAGGAAGCCGGCTGGCCCGGTGCCGCCGCCCAGATCGCGGAGGCGCAGGAAGCCTTGGGAGCCCTCGCCATCCAGCGCCAGGGGGCCCACACGCTCGAAGGAACCAGCAGCGTTTCCACGACCTTGTCCCTGGTCGATCGCTTCGGCACCGTCCTCGACTCCGGCCGCCGCATCGCCTCAGCCTTGTCGCCTCAGGATGTGTTCGCCGAGGTGCGGCACGCCGCCCAACACCTGTTGCGCGGCGAACAGTGCCGGCTGCTGCAGATCGTGACCATGGGGGAACTGCTGCAGATCCTCCCCTTCGAAGGAGATCCGGAGTTCGACTACAACGAGTCGACGGTCAAGCGCGCAGCGCGGGAGGGTCGCGCCAT
>DAISIS010000366.1:0-5957 GCA_036821925.1 Pirellulaceae bacterium | reverse complement strand
GGATGGTCCGGATCTTGTACAGCGGGTCGTCTCGCTTGCCGCGGTGGCCCAGGGCAACGTGCTGGTGCGAGCCCCGAAATGAACTCGCCGGCCCGTGTTTGTCTGGCGAGATCGACGGAGGTTGCGTTGCACTGGTCTGCATGAGCCCCCAGAGCTGGACGCCGTCCAACTCCTCCGACTCGCGATCCAGCCTCAGATCGGCGCACATGGCGTCAGTACAGCGTGTAATTCAGTCCTGTACCTGCTGGTCGATCGCGGCGTGCAGAGCCAACGGTCTCGTTCCGGTAGAGGTAGACCTTGTACGTGTCCTGCCCGACGGTCGTGAGCATGACGTCCTGCATCCCGCCGCCGGTGAGGTCGACGGAGTCAAACAGCATTGGGCGTTCCCCTGCGCCGACCGCGAAGCTGCACACGCGTCGACCGCAACCGTCAAAGAGCCCTCGTGGCTCCGCAGAACCGATTTCCTGCAGACCATCCCCGTTCCAGTCCACCAGGGCGTGATGGCGCGTGTAGTCGGTGTTGATGCGGCCCACCTCACGCCCTTGTTCGTCGCACAGGCAGAGCGGCTTTGGAGGCGCGGGCAGATGATCGATGTCGACAACCAGTTCCAGGCCAGGAATGTCGTCGCGGATCTCGCCCACGTCTACGGATTCGTAGTGGGAACCGGACACGCGCCACACAAGCTGGCCGAGGCCGTCCGTCATGACCAACGCCTCGCCACCGCACATGGTCATGACAAGTCGAGTATCTTCGGGCCGTTGAGCCATGCGTACGACTCGCCAGCAGTCAGCATGCCCGCCGTTCTTGTGCCCCTTCTCCGCTTCCAAGACCCAGCGGACGGAGCCGTCGGGGTTGAGCGCCGCGTAACCAGCCAGGATCTCATCACGGCCGTCCCCGTCGAGGTCCACCGGAAATGGTTGATGTGCGGTTCGGTAACCGCCCGGTTCCTGTACGGTCCAGAGCAGACGGCCATCCGCCGCATGCGCCCAGATCTGCCCATAACGCGTCTTCACCAGAATCTCCCCAGGCCACCCCTGGCCTGACAGGTCGGCGAAGACGATACAGTCACTGGCATGCTGCTCGATCGGAAAGACAACCTCGGGCTTGCCCGAGCGTCCGTCGAGGACCACCAGTTGCCGATCGCCAGCCACAATGACCTCGTTCGTGCCATTGTGGTCCAGGTCATGGATCTGGCATGCCACGTCATGGTACAGCTCGCGGCGGCCGAGTTGCGGGTCACCCCAGCTCCAGAGAATACTGCCGTCGAGGTTCTGCACCACCACGGACGACGTGAAGTGATCGTCAACCTGGTTGCAGTTCTGTGCGGAGACGATCTCAACTTCACCGTCGCCGTCCACCTCGCCGACCACGACCCATTGGCCGCCATACTCGGCATCCACGGTGATGGTCTTCCAGGGGGCAACCAAGCGCACGTCGGCGGGAGGGAGGCCGCACGCGTCGGTTTCGAATTGGCCGTCAGGACCTGCGCCCAGCGCTGACGCACAGCACAGGATACACCACGCTGCCACCACCAAGCCCAGAGTCCTGCGATCGATCGTCATGTCTGCAGCCTCCACGCAAACGCCACCCCCTGGACCCTTCCCAGCCCGACTTCCCCGGGGACAATCCGCCGCGGACTCACCGCCAGCTATCCCCCTTCACAGTCTATCCGTTCGAGTGGCACGCGGCCATGCGGATGCGGAAATGTTCTCTGCGTGGGCACATACGAGGCCGAGCGACGGGGCCAGAACCAGGGGAGACGCTCGTCGCCCTGTTCTGGCCAGTTCCAGCTGGACCAGCTTGGTGGGCGCCTATCTACCGCTCGAGACAGCGCGGGGCTGCCAGGCCTTGCGCGCGGTGCCGCCAGCGCCGGTGAGTGGAGGCGGCACCGTCACGCCTGGGTGCTCACTGGATTTCGATATCGTCGCCGGGCCCACCATCGAGGATGTCCGTCCCGGAGCCACCGATGAGCACGTCGTCGCCATCACCACCGAACAAGACATCATCACCTTCGCCACCGATCAGGACGTCGGCGTCCGCGCCACCGTCCTGGGTGAGCGCGACCCCGAGAGCCCCCAAGCCCGACGCATCGACCACGTCATCGCCGGCCAGGGCGTTGACCGTCAGTCGGTCGGTCGCCGACTCTGCGCCGGTAATGTTGACCTGCGCCGCCAGGCCCAGCACGCTGGTCCCGGACGAGTCTCCGCTGATCAACACGACGTCGTCACCGTTGGTCCCATTGACGATGACAGTGTCCGATTGCAGGTCGCCGCCGCCACCCAGACCGGCGAGATTCAGGTTCACTTCGACCAGATCGGTGCCGTGCAGGTCGTTCACGACGATGATATCCGTGCCGCCGGCGGCGTTGAAATCGACCGACTCGACGTCATTCAGATCCATGCTGACGCTGGCCACGTTGCGGAAGAACCGCACCCGCTGGCCAACCGCTGAGATATCGATGTTTTCACTGACGTTGGCGCCGTGGAACAGCAGCGTGTCAAAGCCGGCCTGCCCTTCGACGGTGTCGTTGTCGCCGCCGGGGTTCCATACGAAGACATCATCGCCAGCGCCCATGAGGACCAGGTCATCGCCGTCGCCGCCACTGAAATGGTCGTCCCCCGCACTGCCGATGAGCACGTCAGCGCCAAGACCTCCGTTGATCACTAGTTGGACGCTGCCGGCTGCCAGAGCATTCGCGTCGACAACATCCGCTCCGCCCAGGGCGTTGAGGACCAGTCGATCGTGAGCCTGTTCCTGGCCGACGACGTTGACCGTGGCCTGCAGCCCAAAGATCGTGATTCCTCCTACAACGCCGGCGGCGCCGAACACGTCGTCGCCCTGGGTGCCGTTGATCGTAAGCGTGTCGGGCTGTCCGTCGCCCGTTCCGTTGGTGCCGCGCAAGTCGAGCGCGATCAGCGTCACGTCCGTGCCGGTCAGGTCGCCCACGACGATGTTGTCGGCCCCCCCCAGAGCCCGGAAGTCAATCTGCTCCACATCGTTGAGGTCCATCGCGACTGCGGCCACGTCGCGCAGGAACCAGATGCGCCCGCCGTTGGCCACGATGTCGATGTTCTCGCCGGCGTTCGAACCGAAGAAGACCATCGTATCGACACCGGCTTGTCCCTCGACCACGTCGCTGCCGTCACCCGGGTCCCAGACGAAAGTATCATCACCGGCACCAGCCAAGACCACGTCGGTGCCTTGTCTGCCATCGAGCAAGTCATTACCGGCGCCGCCGAGCAACAGGTCGTCGCCACGGCTGCCGAGTATCGTGTCGTTGTCGCTGCCACCGTCCACGGTCAGCTTCACAATGCCGGCGACCAGCGTCGTCGCTGAAACGGCGTCGTCTCCCCCCAGGGCATTCACGACGAGTGTGTCACTGGCCCCCTCCGAGTTCGTCACGGTCAACAGGACCGGCAGCCCGACCACCTGGAACGAAGTCCCCGCGCCCACGACGTCGACGAGGTCGTTCCCCGAGGTACCGAGGATGATGACCGTATCCGGCTGCGCGTCCCCCGTGCCGCCGCCCAGCGTGGCCGCCAGATCGATAGCGACCTTCACCACGTCGGTTCCGGACAGCTCATTGACGGTAACCACGTCGCTTCCCCCCACTGCGTTCACGGCGATCGTCTCAACACCGTCGAGATCTGTCAGGACGTTGCCCACGTTGCGTGTGAGGCGTACACGTGTCCCGTTGGTGGAGGCGTCGAACGTCTCGTTCGCGCTAGATCCGTTGAAGCGCAGTGCGTCGGACCCCGCCTGCCCCTCGACGACATCACTGCCGTCGCCGGGGTCCCACTGGAAGATGTCGTCGCCGGTGCCCAGATACGCCACGTCGTTCCCTTGGTTCCCATCGATGACGTCGTTGCCGGCACCGCCCAGCAGCAGGTCGATTCCGTTGGAGCCTCTGATTGTGTCGTTGTCGGCGCCCCCGTCGACCGTGAGTTGAATCAGCGCGGCGAGATTCCCGGTGGCCGCGAAGCTGTCGTCCCCGCCGTTGGCGTTCAAGACGAGACTCTCAGCCGTCCCGATGTCCAGGCTGAACGGCGCGGGGTCGATCCGATCGAAGCGGACGCGAGTTCCGTTAGCGGTCACGGCGAACGCCTCGGCGCCGTTGCCACCGTTGACCTCCACGGTGTCCATACCGTCGCCGCCTTCATACAGATCGGTGTCGTCGCCGGGATTCCAGACGAACCGATCATTGCCGCCCTGGCCGATGACCTGGTCGTTTCCGTCACCGCCAATGAGCGTGTCATTCCCTCCGGCGCCGATCAGGATGTCATCGCCGCCACCGCCGGTGAGCGTATTGGCGGAAGAGTTGCCTACCAGTGTGTCAGCCTGGCTGCCCCCGATAACACGCTCGATTGTCGCGCCGGAGCCCAGAATCAGGGTGAGATTCGTGTTCACAACCTGCGCTGCTGCGTTCGCGAGTACCATGCTGACGGCACGCGTGGCAGTCGCACTGAAATTCAACGTGTCCGTGCCGCCAGCGGACTCGTCGATCGTGTCTTTGCCTAGCGCATTGTCTGTATCGAAGATGTAGGTGTCGTTCCCCGAGCCTCCGACGAGCGCGTCGTTGCCAGCCGCACCAGTCAGCGTATCGTGGCCGCCCCCCCCTGTGAGCACGTTGGACAAGGAGTTGCCCACCAACGCGTCATTCTGACTGCCGCCGATGGCATTCTCAATTGTGGTCCCGGAGCCCAAGATCAACCTGAGGCCCACGTTCACGACCTGCGAGGCGGGGTTCGCCAAGTTCAGTTTCACGATGCGCGTGGTCGTGTCACTGAAATCCAGGGTGTCCGCGCCGCCGCCCGATTCGTTCAGCGTATCGGTCCCCAAGGCCAGGTCCGTATCGAACGTGTACGTGTCATTGCCCGCCGCACCGGTGAGCGTGTCGTCACCAGGACCGCCAACAAGCCTGTCGTTGCCCCCCGCGCCGGTCAGCGTGTCGTGGCCACCGCCTCCATAGAGATGGGCAGGGGGGAGGACGCCGTTGGCCTCGTTCAGCAGGACGATGTCGTCGCCGTTTTCGCCGAACACCTCAACCAGACTGGTGTTGGCGACCGTGGGAGTCCCGCCGCTGATGCTCACCGACCCGCCATTGACCAGGATGTTACCACCCGCGTCACGGCTGATCTCGATCGTGTTGTTCGCCGCATCTCCCGCGACGCTTAACAGGTTGTTTTGCGCTGAATAGAACGCGGTGACTGACAGCATACGCCGCGATTCCAAAGGCTCCAGCAGCGGGGTGCATATCCGTGATTTCAACGTCTTGGCCGCCACCCGGCGTTGGGCGCGGATGCCCAACAGTCTGCGCGCACGCGACATGGAGTAACCTCCTCCTCAACAACGATCTGATTTCTGTCGCCACCTGAACACACCCACAACGAGCCCGGCGATGGCGACGAGCGCCAGCGTCGATGGTTCGGGCACCTGGGCGATGGTGACGGAGGTGATCTGCCAATTCGGTTCCTGCCCCTTCACCGATTCATCCCACGCCGCCAGGAATTGAACCGCCACCGTGTCTCCCTCGGCGAACGTACCCAGGCTGGCGACGCTCGTAATGAACGTCCCGTTGTCATAGCCGGGAGAATCGCCGTTGTACCCGTCGTCACCAGTGAGGTCGTGATTCCCGATCAGCCCGGATCCGGTGTAGCCCCCCACACTGAACGCGTCGTTCAGGATCTGGATGAACTCCGCGCCATTGACGCTCAGGAACACTGCGCCGCCGTCCCAGAAGTCGCCCTCGAAGCTGTATCGGTGTTGGAACGTCAGCTCCCACGGCCCGCCGCCGGTAATCACAGCCATCGGACTGGTCAGCCGGGAATGGGACGGCTGCCCCACGTTTTCGCTGCCGCCGGTCGACCAGGTACCACTGCCGCTGTCCCACTGCCACGGGTTCTCCGGAATCCCATCGTCGGTGACCGAATAACCGCCGCTGTCGAAATCGAAGTCCT
>DAISIS010000365.1:0-5960 GCA_036821925.1 Pirellulaceae bacterium | reverse complement strand
GACGGTGTAGTTGTACAGGTCAATGAAGTGGCACCCGAGGGTGGAGTGGGGGCGATCCGAGAACTCGCGATAGCCGTACCAGCCGGTCAGCAGCTTGCCGTCGAAGGGGCGCATCGGTCGCGGCGTCAGGAACTCCGTCCAATCCACATCCGCTTCGCGGATCGGCTCGGCGTTTTCCATCCAGGAGTACCAGTAGGGCTTCGTGCCGTTGCGGCGCTGTTCAATCCGTGAGACTTTGCCGAGCTGGCCTGTGCGGAACAGGTCGCGGCAGCCGGTGCTGGTGGCAAAACTGCGGACCTGCGTCCCCATCTGAGTCACAATGCCGGCCCGCTGCACGGCGTCGCAGCACCGCTTGAGCGATTCCATATCCATGGCCAGCGGCTTCTCGCAGTAGGCGTCCTTTCCAGCCTGGGCAGCCGCTTCCAGATGGAGGGGGTGATGGTGATCGCACGAGGCGATCATCACGGCGTCCACGTCCTTCAGCTCCAGCACCTCGCGATAGGAGGCAAACTGGCGGGCCGGGCGGCCGTACCATTCCTCACAGCGGGCTGCCGCCCGCTCCCGCCGAATCCGCCAGGGGTCGCTCACGGCAATGAACTCCACATTCTGCTGCTGATCATGCGCGTGGACGCCCGGCATGTGCGCCGCATAGCCGCGCCCGCCGCAGCCAATCAGTCCCAGCGCAATCCGGTCGTTGGCGCCCAGGATTCGCCCATAGCTGGTTGCCGTCAGCCCCAGGGCCGTACCGGCCGATGCTGCAGCGAGAAACTGCCGACGTGTAGACTTGTGAGCCATGCTGTGTTCTCCTTTGTCAGACGTGTCAGGTCGTTCGTTCTTCGTTACGTGTGGCCGCGTCTGCGCCCGGCCGCCTATGGCTGTGCGACGAGTCGCTGCACGGTGCCCACGACGCGAGTTTCCACGTCGTCAGCCCAGCGCAGGGCCGGATGGCCGTACTCGTCCAGATGCGGACCGCCTTCGTACCCGCCTTCCTGCCACACGCGCCGCGACGGGATGTAGGCCACCAGGTCGTCCGTGTAACCGCAGGTCCATGTGTGCGGGCCAAATTCGCTTCGGAACCGCAGCGCGTAGTCGACCACCGCCTCGCCACCCAGGCCGATGAATAGCAGTTCGGGACCCAGCCGCCACACGTGCACGGGATAGGGATAGGTGGCCGCGAACGTCTCCCCGGCGTTGAGTTTCGCAAGCAGGCGGCGTGCCCAGCGCGCGTGAATCTCAGCCTCACTGGTAGCACTCTGTTCCAGTTCCTCACGGGTCATCACCTTCTCGTACGCCAGCTCCACAAACTCGAACTTCGTGCACAGGCCAGCCCCGACCGGCGTCAGCGGTCCCCCCAGCACTTCTTCTACGGAAGCCGCCAGCAGGTGACCATACTGGGCACACAACTCAAGTTGCAGCCGCGGTATCGGATTCGCATCCGCCCCGCACGTGTTGACAAACATCGCGGTGACGCCCGGATGATTCTGCTCCAGCTCGAGCTGCGCAAATCCCGGGTAATCGCCACACCACTCCAGCGACGCCAGCGTCGTGGGATGGCAGGCATATCCGAAGAGGACGGCGGTGAGCTGGCCCTGCTGATCGTGCACGGTCAGCGCCGGCACGGCGTGGTCGACCACCCCTTTGAGCGGCTTGCCTTCCGCGCGGAGTCGCGGCACCTCCTCCTCGGTGTTCTCGCGCCGATTCACGGCGAACGTGCAGGTACCTTGCCCGGTGGACAGACGCGCCGGAGCCAGTCGGGAAAGCGCCTCGCCGACAGTCTGCACAATGAGCTCGTCGACGCGGTCCGTGTACTGATCAACCAGCTGCGTCTGCTGCTCGTCAATCGGATAGTAGTCGACCAGATCGCCTCGCAAGCGCGGTCCGCAGTGGTTGTGAGTGAATGTGAACATGACCTGCGACCTGTCCAGTCCGAAGCGGTCATGGACCTTCTGGCACATGCTTTCGTACATCCCTTTCGGAATGCCCATGTGGTCGGTCGTGACGAGCACTGCGCGACGGCCCTGGTCATCCTCCAGGGCCAGGGTCTTCACCCACAGATCATGCAGTGTGCCGGTCGGTTCACGTTTGTGACCGTAGCCGGCCAGCCACACCGGCGTCTCCGGCGTCATGACCGCTCTGGCCAGGCCCGCTTTCCACACCGTCTCGGCACCCTGCGCCCCGGCCAGCCCGAGCGCTGTCGACAGCAGCACACCGCAGCCCGCCGCATACGCCGCCCGCCACCGCTCACCTTTCGTCATGCGTCACTCCTCATTCGTGCTTCGTCATTCGTCATTCGTCATCCAATTCTACCTCTCCCCACGCCCGCCTGCTATCATACGACTGGTCTTCCCACACTCACCAGAAAGACTGGAGGTTCGACTGTGCGCAGCAGAGTCACGCAGCTCGTGGTGCTCATCGCGCTGCCGGCCATACTCGTCATGCAACGCCCGCTGGCGCTGGCCGGGTCGCCGAATTCGTTAGGGCGAGAGCAGGGCAGTCCGCCACGGTATGAGAAGCGTGACAGTCTGCAGGCAACGCTCAGTGCGACGCGTCAGCAGTACAGAGTGTGGTGTGCCGAGCAGCCGGTGGTGCGGCAGCAGGTTACCTGGGAACCCTGGTATGTCACCCCACTGCTACCGGCCGATTCGGCTGACGAGCAGCTGGCATCGCGCGCTGGGCTGGACGTGACGGCGCGGCGCGCTGACGGTGCGCCGCTCTGGTCGCAGCGTGACGATCTGCCCGCAGAGCAGCCTGTGAGTCTGCTGGGTGGCGCAGCGGGACAGGTGTTATACCTGGCGCGTGTGGCGCGGGTCACACAGCCGGTGACTTTGACGGTGGGGGTCGGTGGCGGCGAGCAGCTTGATGCGTGGTTGAACGGGCGCGCGATTGCGTCGGTTCCGACCCGTCTCGCGTACGGCCGCTATGGGTGCAGCGATGGGTATGAAGGCACGCGTGTGGATCAGGTGCTGCTCGATCTCGAGCTGCAGCCGGGCGAGAACACGCTGAAGCTGCGTCTGACGGCCGGCGGCGAGCCTTCCTTCTGGTTCTCGTCAGCGCCAGCGCTGGTGCCGGCGTTCTGGAAGCGGCTCCGCGAGGATTTTCCACCGGACGGCAACCCGCTGCTCGACCTGGTCCCCGCCGATTGGTTCGACACGTCGGGTTGGTTCGCCGCCGATGGGACTCAGTTTGAAGAGCAGCTGCTCCCGGGTCTGATTGCAGCCTGCGGCGCTGACGGGGCGACTGCCGGAACGGCATTCGATCAGCTCAAGCAGAGCGGGGCGGCGGGCGATGACATTCGCTGGCTGGATCTGTGCGTCCAGTGCGCCGTGCTCGCCCGGATTCGTGACGAGTGGGGCCGGCTGCGGGCAGCAGTCGAGGCGCTGGGCGACGCCCACGCGTCCCAGTACCCTGTCGCGGAGTTGCGCGACCGGCTCGCGGATTACGAGCGACGGGTGGCGAGCCAGGCGCGCGGGCAGCTCGATCCCGCGGCGGAGGCCACGCGCGGACTGCTGGCCGAGTTGCCGCGCATGCGGCGCGAGATGCTGGTCGACCTCCATCCGCTGCTGCGCGGTGCGGAGATCGTGTTCGTGAAGCGGTACACGTACAACAGCAAGCACTACTACGACGACTTCCAGCACATCAGTGCCTGGGGTGGCAACTTGTGCGCGCTGTCGCTCGCGGACGGTCGCGTGCGGGAACTGGTGCCGCAACTGGCCGGTGGGGTTTTCGACCGGTACGACTTGTCGTTCGACGCGCGGCGGATCGTGTTCGGCTATCGCCGTCCACAGCGGGAGGGGTTCCGCCTGTATGAGCTGGATATCGACAGCGGCGAGCTGCGGCAGGTCACCGCACCGCCGCCGGACGAGGAGCGCCGGATCGCCCGCTACGGCCGCACGAGCTTCGGTGATGCCTTCTACGGGCTGCTGGGCTACCAGTTCTGGACGGACGACGTCCATCCCTGCTACCTGCCCGACGGCGGGATCAGCTTTGCGTCGACGCGGTCCGAGCACGGGGTGCTGTGTACGCCGGCGCACTATCTGGCCTGCACCAATCTGTACCGTCTCGACGCCGACGGCGGCGATCTGCGGCCGTTATCCCACGGTGCGTTGAGCGAGTTCTCGCCCACACTGATGGAAGACGGACGGATTCTCTACAACCGCTGGGAATACGTCTACAAAGGCATCGCCGCCGCACAGCCGCTGTGGACCATGCGGCCGGACGGATCGGGCAGCGAGGAGTTCTACGGCGACAACGTCACGGATCCCGGAGTGTTCTGGCAGGCGCGGCAAGTGCCGGGAAACCCGCGGCTGGCCGTGTGCATCGGCTGCGGGCACGAGCCGCTGGGTGTCGGCCAGGTGTTGTTGCTCGACCTGAACAAGAACAAACGCACCCCCGCGCCGATCACCAACTTGACGCCGGACGTGAAGATCCAGCACCTGCGGGGCATCTTCCATCTGCGGAACGGAGTCTGGCGTGAGGACTTCTACGGGCCGCTGTATGCAGACCCCTATCCGCTTTCCGACAAGTTTTTTCTCGTCTCCTGCAACCCGGGGGGGCGCTACAACGACCCTGCCGGTTACGGCCTGGCGCTGCTGGACGTCTTCGGCAACCGCGTGCCCATCTACGCGGACCCGGAGATGGCCTGCTGGCAGCCGATGTTGCTCCAGCCGCGTCCCGCACCGCCGGTCTTTCCGCCGGTGCCGGGCCCGAACGCGGCGTCGCCGGCGACCGCCAGCGTGTTCCTGAGCGACGTCTACCGCGGCCTGGAAGACGTGCCGCGGGGCACGGTCCGGTATCTCCGCGTGCTCGAGCAGGTGGCGAAACCCTGGTCTGCGGAAGTCGATACTGCGCGTGGCGAAGACCGCGCTGTCGACGGGTTCGGCGGGCACCTGGCGGTGACCTGGAACGCGCACATCTGGATCGCCGTGCTGCACGGCGTCGTGCCCGTCGCCGCCGACGGTTCGGCCCACTTTCAGGTGCCGGCCAACCGCAATCTATTCTTCCAGGCGCTCGATGAGGACTACATGGAAGTGCAGCGGATGCGGACGTTCATCAACTTCATGCCGGGCGAGTCGCGCTCCTGCATCGGCTGCCACGAACATCGCACACAGGCGCCCGTGCCGCGCAGAGCCACGGCCAGCGTGCAGGCACCGCTCGCCTTGTCGGCGCAGCCCGGGGACCGTGCGCCGCGCCCGCTGCACTATCCGACCGATGTGCAGCCGATCCTGGACCGGCATTGCGTGCGCTGCCACGACGGTTCGGCGGCCACGTCGACGCGCGACGCGCCGGCCGCCCCCCCCGCCACCGCGCCGCAGGCGGAAGCCAGCGTTGTCCCGGCGGCCCCGGATCTGCGGGGTGAGTTGACCGAGCTGTTCAGTCGGTCCTACGAGAGCCTGATGCAGGGGCAGTGGATCAACACGATCCAGGAATGGAACGGCGGTGACTGGGCGATGAGGCATGCCGAGACGGTTCCCCCGTACACCTACGGCGCGCATCGCAGCCGGCTCGTCGAACTGCTGCGCGGCGGCCATTTCGGCGTGCAGCTCGAACGCGAGGAATTCATCCGGCTCGTCACGTGGATCGACACGGGCGGGCAATACTACGGGTCCTATTTCGGACGCCGGCACCTGCGCTATCGCGGTCAACCGGATTTCCGTCCGGTGCCGACCTTGAGTTCTGCGTGCGGCGTCGCCCCTCCTGAGATCGAGATCCCCCTGTGCGAACCGCTCCCCGCCCGGCTGCTGGCCTGCTGGCCGCTTGACGGCACCACGCCCGACGGCGCCCCGCAGTTCGACGGCACGCAGTTCGACGGCACGCAGTACCTCGCGTGCGACGGACTCGGGACACATGCGGCCGTGTCCATCGCGCTGCGCGCCAAAGCCGATACACTCGGCCACACCTGGAACCCCCTGCTGTTCGGCAACGACACGCCCGGTGGTGTCGTCCACTTCAGTCTGCTCCCC